>DASSEA010000025.1:0-3080 GCA_035696805.1 Casimicrobiaceae bacterium | reverse complement strand
AGCCGGCATTCGATCGACCCGTTCCACAGTGGAATGCGCCGCTCGGGCTTCAGGCCGATGAGCTTAGCGAGGCGCAGATCGCCGGTGAAGAGCCAGGCGGTCCAGCCGGTGAAGTGGCGCTTCAGCGCGTCGCCGAGCCGGGGATAGAAGGCCGCAAGTTCGTTGGCCTGCGCGAGGCGAACACCGTACGGGGGATTGGCGAGCAGCACGCCCGTCGCCGAAGGCGCGCGGCGCGTCAATACGTCGGCGTCCTCGACGCGAACGAAGGCGTCGACGCGTGCAGTGCGTAGATTCGCGCGTGTTTTGGCGAGCGCAGCGTCGGCGATGTCGCTGCCGGTGATGACGGGATCGGCGGGCGCCGCGCGAATGCGATCGTGCGCCGCCTGCTTGATCCGTTGCCACGCCGGGCCGTCGTACCACGCGAGCTTCTGGAACGCGAACGTGCGTGCGAGGCCCGGCGCGCGACCGGCCGCGATGAGCGCTGCCTCCGTGACGATCGTTCCGCTGCCGCACATCGGATCCAGCAGCGCTTGCGCCGGCGTCCACTGCGCGAGCGCGAGCAGCCCGGCGGCGAGGTTCTCGCGCAGCGGCGCTTCGTCGGTGTCGCGCCGATAGCCGCGCTTGAACAGCGGCTCGCCGGACGTGTCCAGGTAGATCGTCGCTTCCCGCTCGGTCAGGTGCACGTTCACACGGACGTCGGGTGAGCGCTTGTCGACCGACGGCCGCACGCCGTGCCGTTCGCGCATGCGGTCGCAGACGGCGTCCTTCGTGCGCAGGGTCGCGAACTCGACGCTGGTGAGCGGCGACCGGGTGGCCGCGACGTCGACCCGCAGCGTACGCTTCGGATCGAAATAATGGGGCCAGTCGATCGCGTGAACGAGCGCGTAAAGATCGCGTTCGTCGCGATATGCGCCGCTGCCGACGCGCCACAGCACGCGGCTCGCGATCCTCGATTCGAGATTGGCGTGGTACGCGAGCGCAGGATCGCCGACAAAGCCTACGCCGCCGTCGACCGGGGCGACGTCGTGCGCGCCGAGCGGCGCCAATTCCGCGGCGAGCGCTTGCTCGAGTCCGCGCGGGCAGGGCGCGAAGAAACGCTCGCTCACCGTTCACGCGCCGGGGTCGAGTTCGCGCGCTTACTCAAACGGTTTCGCGACGACGAGCCACACGATGACGATCAGGAGCGGCAGCGCCGGGATTTCATTGATCCAGCGGTAGAAGACGTGACCGTGCCGATTGCGATCGCACGCGAAGTCGCGCAGCAGCCATCCGAGGTAGACGTGGAAGACGACGAGCACCGCCACGAAGGCCACCTTTGCGTGCAGCCACGCGCCCTCGACGCCGTAACCGAGCCACATCCAGAGGCCGAACGCGACGGTGAGGACCGCGCCCGGCGTCATGATGCCGAAGTAAAGCTTGCGTTCCATGACCTTGAAGCGGTCGATGCCGATCCGATCGTCCGCCGGCGCGAGCGCGTGGTAGACGAAAAGCCGCGGCAGGTAGAAGAGGCCGGCGAACCAGGTCACCATGAACACGATATGCGCCGTCTTGACGATTTCGTAGCCCATGGCGCTAACAGTGCTGGTCGCCGGCCAGCGTGCGCGCTTCGCGCTCGAAGCGGTTGTCGAAATACGCGCGACCGCCTCGCAGCCACTGCGCGAGGCTCGAACCGGCGTAAAGAACGAAGAACAGCACGCCGAAGCGCTCGTATTGGCGCACGTGCACGCGTTCGTGCGCGCGGACCGAAGCGGCCGTGGTTTCGTCGACGCAGAGGACGACGTGTCCGAACGTGATGGCGTCGAAGCGGCAGCGTCGGGGGCGTGCCCCGACGAACCAGCCGCAGCATCCGCCGGTCACTTCGATGACGCCGCCGACAAGGCGCGCGCGAGCGCCGCTCGCCATCGCAGGCAACGCGCAGATCACGCCCACGAGCGTCGCCGGCGACGCCCACAGGTAGCGGAACGCGTCGAACCAACGCCTAAGCCAGCGAGGCGGCATCACCCGTCGACCTCGATCAGCTTCGTGCGCGCGGTGGCGCCGCTGCGGATCGACACTTGCGTCCTGCGCACGCCGAAGCGTCGCGCGACGAGCGCGATCACTTCGTCGTTCGCCTTGCCATCGACGGGCGACGCCTTGACGCACGCGAGCCAGGTGCCGTCGCCGCGTTCCTCGAGCGACGACATCCGCGCGTTCGGCTTGACGCGTACGTGGATCTTCACGCGGTAGCGTCACTTCAGGAGCCGGCGTCGCGTGAGCAGCAGCGCGATGTAATACGCGGCCACCGCATAGGCGAGCAGCACGACGATGTGCAGCACGATGTTCGTCGGCACCCGGCCCAGCATCAGCGGCCGCGCGATGTCGATCGCGTGCTTGAGCGGCAGCGCGCCAGCGATCGCCGCGAGCCACGCTGGCATCTGGTCGACGGGAAAGTACACGCCGGAAAAGAGCAGCATCGGTGTCAGCACAAGCGTAAAGAAATACGTGAAGAAATCGTAGCCGGGTGCGAGCGAATTCATCACCAGGCCGAAGCCGCCGAAGCAAAGCCCGACCAGAAAGCCGAGCGGCAGGATCCACAGCGCGAGCCACGTGTGGCCGAAGCCCAGCGCCTGGATGACGAGGAGGATCGCGGTCGTCGACATCACTGCTTTCGTCGCGCACCAGATCCATTCGGCGAGCATCACGTCGTCGAGCGCGATCGGCGCATTGATGATCGCCTCCCACGTGCGCTGGACGTGCATGCGGGAAAACGCGGAATACATGCCTTCGAAGCTCGACGTGAACATCGCGCTCTGGCACACCATGCCGGTGCCGATGAACGCCACGTAGGACATGCCGCCGACTTCGCCGACCATCGACCCGATGCCGTAGCCGAGCGCCAGCATGTAGAGGAGCGGATCGGCGATGTTGCCGAGGATGCTGGCGATGGCGAGCTTCTTCCAGACGAGCAGGTTGCGACGCCACACCGGCAGGAAGCGAACCGAGAACTGTGGGACGCGCAGGATGGCGGCGGTCGTCATGTCAATCGCGCAGTTCGCGCCCGGTCAGCTTGATGAACAGATCCTCGAGGTTCGCCGGACGGT
>DASSEA010000024.1:0-2292 GCA_035696805.1 Casimicrobiaceae bacterium | reverse complement strand
CACTCGCGCATGCATTCATGCCGCTTCGCCGTGCTGGTCGTGCTGTTCGCGTCCGTGCAGCAGGCGCTCGCCCAGTCGTTGCCGCTCGATCGCATACGCCTGCCGCCCGGTTTCACGATCGAACTGCTGGCACGGGTCCCGGCGGTGCGCGCCATGACCTTCGGTGCGAACGGCACGCTGTTCGCGGGGTCGGTGCAAGGACGCGTGTACGCGATCGAGGCGAGCGCCTTCGACGCGGCGTCGCAGCGCCCCCCCGTCGTGCATACGATCGCATCGGGATTGCGCGATCCGGCGGGTGTCGCGTTTCGCGGTGGCGCGCTGTACGTGTCGGCCGTGAGCCGGATCCTGCGCTTCGACGACATCGAGCGCAGGCTCGCGAATCCGCCCGAGCCGATCGTCGTATCCGATCGCTTTCCGACCGACGGACATCACGGGCGCAAGTTCATCGCGTTCGGGCCCGACGGCAAGCTGTACGTGCCCGTCGGCGCGCCGTGCAACATCTGCGAGCCCGACCCGGATCGTTATGCGGTCATCATGCGAAGCAACGCCGACGGCTCGGGTCTCGAAACGTATGCGCGCGGCATTCGCAACAGCGTCGGCTTCGACTGGCACCCGCGCACCGGGGAACTCTGGTTCACGAGCAACGGCCGCGATCGGCTGGGCGACGACATTCCGCCCGATACGCTCAACCGCGCCAGCGCGCCGGGCCAGCACTTCGGTTATCCGTACTGCCACGCCGGCACGATCGCGGATCCCGAATTCGGCTCGCGCAAGCCGTGCAGCGCCTTCACGGCGCCGGCGCAACGGCTGGGGCCGCACGTGGCAGCGCTCGGGATGCGCTTCTATACCGGCGCGCAGTTCCCGCCGCGCTATCGCGGGCAGATCTTCGTCGCCGAGCACGGCTCGTGGAACCGCACGCAGAAGATCGGTTATCGCGTCACCCTCGTCACGCTGGATGCCGCGGGCAACCCGGTGGCGTACGAACCCTTCGCCGAAGGCTGGTTGCAGGGGGAAAGCGCGTGGGGACGCCCGGCGGACGTCCAGGTCGCGCCCGACGGCTCGCTGCTGATCGCCGACGATACGGCCGGCGCCATTTACCGGGTGCGATATCGCGGATCGGCCCGGTAGCCGGGCGCCAGTACCCCAGATGCAGCAGGCGTGACGATCCGCGCCGCGTTGCCTCGCGCCACGTTGCCTCGCGCGGCGGATCGGCGTATCGTCGCGCGCACCTTCCATGCATGTACATGCGTCGGCGCCGTGGCTAACCGCCGCGGCGCCGATGACGTCCGTACGATGACCGATCGCAACGCGGGAGCGACACGTGCGCGCGCGAAACCACGCCGGCCCGGCGTGCGTACTCCGCTGGCAGTCGTCGGCGACGATGCAGTCGTGGCCAAGTATGCGTCACGCGGCCGGGAATGCGCGTTTGCGAACACGCGTGTCCTCGCCCGCGTCGTCACCGGCTTCTACGACGATGCGTTGGAACCCGCCGGTGTGCGGGCGAGCCAGTTGGCACTGCTCTGGGCGATCGTCGCGTGCGAGCCGGTCGAGATGGGCCGCCTCGGCGAAGTCACGGCGACCGACCAGACGACGCTCTCCCGTACCGTTGCCAAACTTCGGCGTGCGGGACTCGTGGCCATGGACACCGCGGAGGATCGCCGCGTGCGCCTGCTGCGACTGACGCCGCGCGGCCGGCGCACCTTCGCGCGGGCCATGCCCTGCTGGGAAGCCGCCCAGCGGGCGATCGACCGCTGGCTGCCGCTCGCGACGCTTAACGCGCTTGCGAAGCAGGCCCGTCACCTGCCTCGCGATGCCGGTTGATCAATAGCCGTAGTCGATGACGACCGGCCGGCGGACGACATAGGGCGCCCGGTACACGACGCGCGGCGCTGCGTACACGACCGGTGCGCGATAGACGACGGGCGGGCCGTACACGACAGGCGGCGCGACGTACGCTGCGCGCCAGTGCGGCCTGTAATGGTGACGATGTCCCCAGTACGGCGCACTTCCGAACGCGATGCCGTACCCGGGACCGCCGATCGATACGTTGAAGCCGACGCGATCCGCATGCGCCGCCGGCGCGAAAACGGCAGCCGCAGCGGCGAGGGCGGTTCCTACGGCGAGGTGCTTGGCTTGACGAAGCATGTCGATTCTCCTTGCTGAACAAGTAAGGACCGCCGCCGAACGCCGGGGTTCCCGGATTCGGGGCGTCACCTGAATGAACGCGCCCGCGCGGGGGCGAGTTGACGGATGCCGTGCGCAGTAGCGAGTTGTTACAGTGTTCGTTTTCGC
>DASSEA010000023.1:0-5037 GCA_035696805.1 Casimicrobiaceae bacterium | reverse complement strand
CAACCGCCGCGAGCGGCGCGCCGTGCGCCTGCGCGAGCACGCGCTCCACGTCGGGGATACCCCGATCCGCGAGCCACTGGCGCGCGATGCCCGTGTCGGGAATCGGTGCGGCCATGCGCTGGCAGCGGCTGATGATCGTCGCAGGCAGCCGATTCGGTTGCTGTGAGACGAGCAGGACATGCGTGTTTGGCGGCGGCTCTTCGAGCGTCTTCAGAAGTGCGTTCGCCGCCGCGGCATTCATCCGCTCGGCCGGATCGACCAGCGCGACCTTCGCTCCGCCGCGATGACTCGTGAGCTCGGCCCACTGCAGCAACGCGCGAATCCGATCGACGACGATCCATTCGACCGCTTTCACATCGTCGTCCGAGCGCTCGAACGCATCGACGATCCGCAGGTCGGGGTGCTGCCCCGCACCGATGTAGTGGCACCCCGGGCAAGCGTTGCAGGGTGCGCCATCGGCGCGCGGCATTTCACACAGCAGAACGCGCGCGAGCCAGTCTGCGAGCGCGCGCTTCCCGATGCCGGCAGGGCCCGTGATCAGCGCCGCGTGCGGCCAGCGCTCGCGTCGAGCAAGAACGCTCGCTGCCCAGCCAACCTGCCACGGAAGGAGCGCTGCCCCTGACGCGCCGCGACGTGCGTCGACAACGTCGCTGCCGGGGTCGCTCACAGGGTGTCGATGATTCGCTGCAGGTCCGCGCGAACCTGCGGGAGCGGCCGCACGGCATCGACGACGCGGAACCGCGTTGGATCCGCCCTCGCGCGGGCAAGATAGGCATTGCGGACGCGCTCGAAGAATGCTTGCGCTTCCTGCTCGAACTTGTCGAGTTCACGGCCCTTCGCCTGCATCCGGTCGAGCCGCGCGCGCGACTCGCTGCCGGGAACGTCGAACAGCAGCGTGAGATCGGGGTTGCACGCCGGATGCACGAGCCTTTCGAGCGTGCCGATCCATTCCATCGACACCCCGTGGCCGCCGCCCTGGTACGCATACGTTGCATCCGTATAGCGGTCGCAGACGACCCAATCGCCGCGCAAGAGCGCGGGCTCGATCACCCGCACGACGTGTTCGCGACGGGCTGCGAACATCAACAGCGCTTCACTGTCGTGCGCCATCTTCTGGCGCAGCAGGATCTCGCGCAGCATTTCGCCGAGCGGGGTGCCGCCCGGTTCGCGCGTCGCGACGACCTTCATGCCGCGCGACGCCAGCGCATCGACGAGCCACGAGGAATGTGTGCTCTTGCCCGCGCCATCGATGCCTTCGAGCGTGATGAAGCGGCCGCGGGTCGGAGGGGCAGTCACGATGGGCTCGGATTGCGCGTGAACGCGTAGCACGCGCCAACACGGAAATCAGCGCCCGCTCTTCTGGTATTTTGACACGGCGCGGTTGTGTTCGATCAGGTTCGCCGAGAACTCGGACGTCCCGTCGCCGCGCGATACGAAGTACAGATACGACGTCTTTGGCGGGTTCACGACGACGTCGATCGACGCCTGCGACGGAAACGCGATCGGCGTCGGCGGCAATCCGTCGCGCAGGTACGTGTTGTACGGCGTATCGGTTTCCAGGTCGCGCTTGCGCAGGTTGCCGTCGAAGCGCGATCCCATGCCGTAAATCACGGCCGGATCGGTCTGCAGCCGCATCCCGCGCTGCAGCCGGTTGACGAACACCGACGCGATCAGCGGCCGGTCGCCGGCGTGACCCGTTTCCTTTTCGACGATCGACGCGAGGATCAGCGCATCGTAGGCGGTCGCGAGCGGCAGATCGGCGGCGCGACGTGTCCACGCGGCCTCGAGGCGCTCATGCAGCAGTCGGTACGCGCGCTTCAGCAGCGCGAGGTCGCTGCTGCCGGTCGAAAGAAAATACGTGTCGGGGAAGAACAGGCCTTCCGGTTGCGTTTCGTTGGCGCCGATACGCGCGAGCACCTGCGCATCGGGCCAGTCGGCCGTTTCATGCGCAAGCTGCGCGTTCTCCCGCAGCGCGCGTCGCAGTTCGGCAAAGGTCGTGCCTTCGACGATCGTCACTGCCGTCTGCAGCACGTCGCCCTGCGTCAACTTGTCGAGCAGCCGCGGCAGCGTCACGCCGGTCTCGATCTCGTAGCTGCCGGCCTTGATCGTGCGGTCCGCGCCGCGCACGCGTGCGAGCCACGTCAGCGCCGCGGCGTGCGGCAACACGCCGGCTTCCTGCAGGCGGCGCGCGACGGTTGCAAGCGATGCGCCCGCCTTGACTTCGAAGTCGAACGGGCTCGTGGGCAGCGGCAGCGGCGCGCGGTACCAGTCGCGCGCGACCCATCCCGCGCCGCCGGCAGCGACCAGCACGAGGAGGAAGGCGAACGCGGCGACACGGGATTTGCGCATGCGATTGCAACAGCGGCGCGTGGCGATCACCCGAACGGGCGCCTGCGCCACGACGACGGCGTGATGCGCCGATTATAATTGGCGCACGTTGCGCATTCGATGCGCATACCAGCGAAGCGAGAAGCGGCATCCGACAGCCTGCGCATCCTCGACAGCCGAGAGCCACCCGCGGTTTCACGCTGATCGAGATCATGGTCGTCATCGTGATCCTCGGTGTGCTCGCCGCGCTCGTCGTCCCGAGCGTGCTGTCCCGCACCGACGACGCGCGCAACGTCGCCGCCAAGAGCGATCTCGCCGCGATCCGCCAGGCGCTGAAGCTCTATCGCCTCGACAACCAGCGTTATCCGACGACCGAGCAGGGATTGACGGCCCTCGTCAGCAAGCCCACCGAGGCCCCGCTGCCGCCGAACTGGAAGCCCGGCGGCTACCTGGAAAAGCTGCCGCGCGATCCGTGGGGGCACGCGTACCCGTATCTGAATCCGGGCCTCAAGAGCGACGTCGACGTGTTCACGTACGGCGCCGACGGCCAACCCGGCGGCACCGGCGCGGATGCGGACATCGGGTCCTGGGATCTGTAGCGCGCATCGCGTGAACGGCTCGCCTCGCGCGCCCGGCTTCACGCTGATCGAGATCCTGGTCGTCATCGTCGTGCTCGGCATCGCCGCCGGGCTCGCGCTCGCACTCGTCGCGCCCGACGAACGCGACGTGTCGGCGCGCGAAGCACGGCGCTTCGCCGGCGCGCTCGAATACGCGGCGCAGCGCGCGCAATGGCGCAACGAAGTGCTCGGCGTTTCGGCGGCACGGCGCACGGTGCGCTACTGGCGCCGCGACGCCGTCAACGATCGCTGGCAGGCGCTCGACGACGACGACATCCTGCGTCCGCATGCGCTGCCGGAGCCGCTCGACGCGATGGCGCTCGCCTTTGCCGGTCGTGCCATCGCTTCGGAAGCGATCGTTCCGCTGCGCGCCTCGGGGCGCAACGAACCGTTCGCGTTTGCATTCGCAACGCCCGCATTCAGGACGGTGATCGCCTTCGATCCGCTGAATCGCGCGTCGATCACCGGCCCGGCCGCCACCGCGCCATGACGACCGCGTCGCAACGCGGAACGACCGGGCTTTGCGCCGACCGCCGTCGGCGGGGCTTCACGTTGATCGAAGTGCTGGTGGCGCTCGCGATCATCGCCGTCGCGCTTTCCGCCGGCATGCGTGCGCTTGCGCAGAGTGCGGATGGCGCGTCGTCGCTCAAAGCGCGCACGCTCGCGATGTGGGTCGCCGAGAATCGGCTGGCGCGCGTGCAGATCGGCGAGCCGTCGTCGGCCGAGGGCTCCGGAGACGAAACGCAAGCGGGCCTCCGCTTCGCCTGGCGCCAGACGATCACGGTGACGCCGAACCCCGCGTTTCGCCGGATCGAAGTCGTCGTCACCGAACCCGGCCGTCCGGACTACGCACTCGCGCGGCTCGTCGGTTACCTCGGCAATGGACAGCGTTGATTCGCCACACTGCGTTCGTCGGCCGCCGGCCACGCCTAGCCGCGCGCGGATTCACGTGACCGGTCCCACCCGCGGGTTCACGCTCGTCGAGGTGCTGGTGGCCATTGCCATTCTCGCGCTCGTCGCCTTGCTCGCGTGGCGCGCGACGGCGGCGATGACCGACAGCGAAACACGACTCAACGAAGAAAGCGTGCGCTGGCAGCGGCTCGACGCGTTGCTGACGCGGGTCGAGGCGGACCTGCGTGCGGCCGTGCCGCGACGGGCGCGTCACGGCAACGCCGTCGAGCCCCCGTGGTCGCTCTCCACTGCCGACGCTGCGGGCAACGCCGTGCTGATCTTCACGCGCGCAGGACCATCGTCGATCGACGAACCCGGCGTCGGCGGTCAGCGCGTTGGCTACCAATGGCGTGCCGGACGCATCGACGCCCTGTACTGGCCGCAGCTCGATACGCCCGGCGCCACCGATCCCGCCACGTTCGCGCTGGCCGACCAGATCACGCGCTTTCGTGTTCTGGCGCTTGGCGGCGATGGACGCTGGTCGTCCGAATGGCCGGTTCGCGGAGGAAGCGAACTCCCGCGCGCGGTCCGCGTCGAGGTCGCGCTCGCAGACGGCTCGACGATCGAGCGCTGGCTCGCGCTGCAATGAAGCGTCTCGGATCGGAGCGCGGATTGGCGCTGATCATCGCGATGCTGGTCGCAGCACTCGCGGCCGCGGTCGCGATCTCCGTCGCGACGGCCCAGGCGCAATGGTCTGCGCACGTGTCGCATCGGCGCGATCGCGTGCAGGCGGAATCGATCGTGCTCGCGGGCATCCAATGGGCGCGACAGGTGCTCGACGTCGACGAGCGTGCGACGGCACACGACCATCTCGGCGAGCCGTGGGCGTTGCCGCTGCCGCCGACGCCCGTCGAAAACGGCTCGGTCGAAGGACGCATCGTCGACGCGCAGAGCCTGCTCAATGCGAACAATCTGGCGGGCCGGCGTGCGGACGCCGAACGCACGCGCTTCGAGCGACTGTTTGCGGCGCTGCGCATCCCGCCGTCGCTGGTGCCGGCGATCAGCGACTGGGTGGACGTCGACGACGTTCCGCAACCGGGCGGCGCCGAGGACGCGTGGTACCGCAGTGCGCCGCAGCCATCACTCACCGCGAACGCCGCTGCCGTGCGCGTCCAGGAACTCGCGCTGGTGCGCGGCATGA
>DASSEA010000022.1:0-3294 GCA_035696805.1 Casimicrobiaceae bacterium | reverse complement strand
CGGCCGAGGCCTTCGCTGACTGCGCCTCGACCGACATCGCAACGTATACCCAGGGATTGATGGACGTCGGCGCGACGATTTGCACGCGAACGCGCCCTCACTGCGATGCGTGCCCGGTCGCACGCGACTGCATCGCGCATCGCGATGGCCGCATCGACACGCTGCCTTCGCCGCGCCCGCGCAAGGAACTGCCGCGGCGCAGCCTCACAGTGCTGCTGCTGCAGCGCGGCGGCGACATCCTGCTGGAGCAGCGGCCGCCGATGGGGGTGTGGAGCGGTTTGTGGAGCTTGCCCGAACTGCCGTGTGACGGCGACCCGGTCGATCACGTCGCTGCGCGATTCCAGGCAGGCGCGGACATGCAGCGTCGCTTGCCCGTGCTCACGCACGCCTTCACGCACTTCGTGCTGACGATGCAGCCGGTCGCAATGACGGTCACCGAGTGGCCGTCGACGGTGAACGCCGGAGGCCTCGCCTGGTTTACGCGGGACGCTGCGATCGCCGCGGCGCTGCCGTCACCGATTCGAAAGCTGTTGCGCGCTTACGCCTGAAGCGGGTTGGTCCAGCGCAGCGCAGGAAAGCGCGCAAAGTCGCGCTGAGCGTTTCAGCCAAGTGCATGCTGCGCGATGTTGAGGTGTCGATTTGGGGTGCGCGTAGGTCAATGTCGCGACCGCGCCCACGCGGCAAGATCCGGAGGCAGCCGGGCGTCCGCATCGTCGAAGGTTGCGCGATAGCGTTGGAGCTCTCGCAACGCCTCCTCGGCGTCCCCTGCATTCCTCAACTCGCGAAGGCGGGCGATCCAGTCCGCGATCGATCGCGCGCGCCAATCGGCTGCAGCCGATGCTGCGATGGCCGACTTGCTTCGTTCGGCAGTCCGCAGATCGGCGTTCGCGCCTTCAACGCGATTCGTGACTCGCCCGACCTCAGACGCAGCATCGGCGCGTTGTTCGGTATCCGCGCGCGCTTTGGCGTTTGCAGGCGGCGATGCCGCGGCGGCGAGCGGAGGCGGCGGCGGGAATGTTGGCGAGGCCGGCGGTGCATTCGAAGCGCCTTGAGTGCTCGAAACCGCGGCATCGCGTGATTGCGACTGCGCGAGAGATGGCGGCGGCGCCCGTTCGACTTTCGAGGGAGGCGGTTCGACGTTCTTCCTCGGCGCGGTCGTTGCTGCTTTCTGCGTAGGGGCAGGCGCGGCGAAATCGGGCGGCTGAGCCGGTGGTGCGGCCTTCGGGGGCGCAGGTGCGGCGGGCGCTAGCGCCGTTGAACGCGTCGATTCCGCCGGTATGTCGCTTGCGCGCTGTGCGGTGTCGTCGACGATCGACGGCGCCAACGGCAGCACGCCGATCACGATGACGCCGACGACCGCTGCCGCGGCAAGCGGCATCCACCAACGCCATGCCTGTTGCGCCCGCGCGTGCGTGACCGCGCGAGCCCGCGACGCGCGCTCGATCTCGCGGTGTGCAGCGGCACGGACCGCTGCGTCGATATGCGCGGCGGGCGTTTCGGAGGCGTGCTCGCGCAACAAAGCGGCGAGCGCTGCATCGTGGAGATCGCGTTCGGGATTCATTCGGCGGCGTCCGCTCGCAACTCGCGCAGCGACGTGCGCAGCCGGCCCGTCGCGTAGCGCAACCGGCTCTTGATCGTTTCGACGCCGACGCCGTTCAAGTCGGCAATTTCGCCGAGCGACAGGCCGCCTTCGTGTTGCAGCAGGAATGCGTCGCGCTGCACCGGCGGCAGCGCGGCGATCGCTGCGCGCAATCGGTCGCCGAGTTCGCGGTTGCCGGCGCGAAGCTCCGGTTCGTCGATGCGTGGCGCGGGGACGTCATGCACGGCATCGTTCGCAGCGTCGTCGGCATCGATCGACAGCGTGACGAATTGTCCGCTCGCTCGCCAATAGTCGACGATGCGGTGATGCGCGACGGTGTAGAGCCACGTCGCGAAGCGGGCAGCAGCGCGTGCGTAGGAGGACCGTGCACGAATCACGTTCATCCACACGTCCTGGAACAGTTCATCCGCCGTCGCGGCATTGCCGCAGTGCCGAAGCAGGTAACGGTAAACGCCGCCGCGATGCCGCGCGTAGAGCGCATCGAATGCGGTCGGATCGCCGCGTCCGTACGCGAGCATCAGTTCGGCGTCATCGACGTCGTCGGATGAGGCGTCCATCGTCCGCGCAGTATGCGAGCCGTTCGCGCTTGCAGCAACGCGTGCGGGCATTGGCGCGAGGACGTGGACGCGCGTGACGCTTCAGCGCGGCGCGGGTACGAAGCGCATTGCGGGAAAGGGGTCCGGTGCACGCGCGGCGTACCGCGGCCCTGCGAGCACGCCCAGGGCGATCAGGTTTTCGAGCCGGTCATACCGGATGGCCAGGGTTTCGGAGGGCGCCGCACTGGCGCGCTCGAAGGTGACAGGCTGCGCATACGATGTCTCGTCGCGGCCGAATCCCGTCCCGAGTTTCGAGGCGAACGTACGCGCAACGCTGTCCGCCGCGCTGTTGCCGGCGCCCGATTGCGCTGCGAGACCGCCGGATTCCGCCCGCGCAGCCGGCGGTGACGCCGGTGCATCGGCACGCTCCGGTGCGGCGGACTCGTGCGCCGCGATCTTGTCCCGCAGCGGCTGTTGGGCGACCGCCGCCCTGCGCTCGCGAAACACGGCGACGCCGATCACGCCGACATCGTTCGGCCGTCCCGTTCGCGCGGCGTAGCTGTCGCCAAGATCGGTGAAATAGAACGCCGACGTGCGATCGAGGCTTCTGCGCCAGCCTGCGATTTCGACGCTGCCGCCGGCGTCGATCACGTACCCCGATTGATGCGGCGATGCCGTTTCGCCCGTCACGACATTGACGCCATCGACGCTCGTGACGGCGACGATTCGCTCACGGCTGCGATTGCGAATGCGCAGCGTGTACTCGTGACCCGGTGCGCCGACGATGTAGCGCTGCCCGTCCTTGTCGTGGACCGTGAGTGTCGTGCCACTGGTGCGATCGATCACTTCGAGGTCGGCGAGTGTCGGGAATGGCCCATGCGCCGACGCGGCAGGCGGGAACGCGGCGAGGACTGCGGCGGCGGCAATGCTCGCAGCCAGACCAAGTTGGCGACCGTGGCGGGCGGCGGGGCGGGCAAACATGAACGCTCCTTTCGGCTTGAATGTACGACGGGCTCCTGCTTGAACGAATGGCCCGCGAAGAAGGGGTTAAACGCTCGACTTTGGGGTCAGAGCAACAAGTCGACTTATTGCTCTGACCCCAAAGTCCGCTGGCCCCAAAGTCCGTTCACCGTCGAGCGATAATGACGGCTCCGACTG
>DASSEA010000021.1:0-15613 GCA_035696805.1 Casimicrobiaceae bacterium | reverse complement strand
GGCGCCACTTCGCGCATGCGCGAAAAAAGCGGTGCAATGTGCGCGGCGAGCGCCGCCTCGCTCAGCGGAGCGTCCCCCAGCGCCGCGACCGCCGCTTCGATCGCGCCGCCGTTCATCGCGCGCCGATGACCGTGCGCACGTCGAGCAGCTCGGGAAAAAACGAATGCTCGAGCGCGCGGCGCAGGAACGCAACGCCCGACGAGCCGCCGGTTCCGGTCTTGTAGCCGATGATCCGCTCGACGGTCTTCATGTGGCGAAAGCGCCAGAGCTGGAATGCTTCCTCGACGTCGACGAGCTTTTCGCACATGTCGTACGCATCCCACCAGTGCGCCGGATCGGTGTAGATGCGCTGGAATACCGGCACGAGGTCCGGGTTGCGTTCGTGACGCTGCGTGACGTCGCGCTCGAGGATGGCGCGCGGCACCGGCAGCCCGCGGCGCGCGAGATGGCGCAGGAATTCGTCGTAGAGCGACGGCGCATGCAGCAGCGATTCGAGTTCTGCATGCGCGGCGGCGTCATGCCGAAACACGTCGAGAATTGCAGCGTTCTTGTTGCCGAGCAGGAATTCGATCGCGCGATACTGCGCGGACTGGAATCCGGACGACGTGCCGAGCGCCGGCCTGAAGCCCTCGTACTCGGACGGCGTCAGCGTTTCGAGCACCGCCCACTGCTCGAACAATTGCTTCTGGATCAGTTTCACCCGCGCGAGGATCTTGAACGACGGCTCGAGCGCGTCCCGGCGCACGTGCGCGATCGCGGCGCGCAGCTCGTGGATCATCAGCTTCATCCACAATTCCGCGACCTGATGCTGGATGATGAACAGCATTTCGTCGTGACGCGGCGCGACGTCGCCGCCACCCGAGATCGGTTTTTGCGCATCGAGCAGCCGGTCGAGATGCAGGTAACTACCGTACGTCAACCGATCGCGCAGGTCGGTCACGATGCCCGGTTCGAGGTCTGACACGTGTTCTCGCTCGACAAATGATTCGAACGCGCACGATTCTACGCGCGATCATGCTCGCGAAGCTCCTCGCTCCTCGCCCGTCGTCGCTCCCTTGATGTACCATCCGCGCCCATGTCGAAACTGGTCACGCCAATGACGTTGCGCCGCATCGCTGCCGCTGCGCTCACCGCGCTCGTGCTCGCAGGATGCAGCGATTCCTCCGCGCCCGGACGCACGATCGAACTTGCGCCATGCAGACTGCCCAAGGTCGCGCAGGCCGTGCAGTGCGGCCGCGTCGAGGTGCCGGAAAACCGCGACCGTCCGAACGATCGCAAGCTGTCGATCTTCGTCGCGGTGCTGCCGGCGAACACGCTGTCACCGAAGCCGGATCCCGTCGTGCTGCTCGCCGGTGGTCCCGGCCAGGCGGCGTCGACACTCGGCCCGTTTGCGCTGCAACTCGGCGCGGTGCGCCGCACGCGCGACATCGTCCTCATCGATCAGCGCGGGACCGGACGTTCGTCGCCGCTCGACTGCAAGGCCTTCGCGCCCGATGAGCACGCGGAGTTCGACATCGATCCGGTGCCGAAGTCGCTGCTTTGCGCATGGCAGCTCGCCGAGCGCCACGTCGACGCGTCGCAGTACACGACGACGGCATTCGTCGCGGACCTGGAGGCGGTGCGCGAAGCGCTCGGTTACGCGCAATGGAACCTGTGGGGCGGCAGCTACGGCACGCGCGCGGCTCAGGAATACCTGCGCCGGCATCCGTCACGCGTCCGCACGCTGGTGCTGGACGGCGTGGCTCCGCCATCGATGCGCATCTCGTTCGACGTGTGGCGCACGCGGGACGACGCGCTCGATGGGGTGATCACCGCATGCCAAGCGTCACCGGCGTGCGCGAAGGCGCATCCCGATACCGCCGCTACGCTCGCCGACATCCGGCGGGACCTCGAAGGCGGCAAGACGATCACCCTGCGCGATCCGCGCACCGGGATCACGCGAGAAATGCACGTCGAGTTCGACACGGTGATCGGCGCGCTGCAGCCCCTCACCTACGCGCCGGAAGCGGCGAGCCTGATCCCCCAGTTGCTCGCGCTGGCGCACGAGGGCGACTTCGCACCGCTGGTGGCGGCGTCGCTCGTGATCATCGGCGACCTGCCCGATCAGTTCAGCCCGGCACTGCACTATTCGGTCACGTGTGCCGAAGACGTCCCGCGCGTCACGCGCGACGAGCGCATCAACGGCGTCGACGACGAGCGCGTCCGCACGCTTGCGCGACGAACGCTCGCCGTGTGCGACCAATGGCCCAAAGGCACGTTCCCGCCGGACTTCGTGCAGCTCATCGCGAGCGACGTACCGACGCTGCTGCTCTCGGGTGGACTCGATCCGGTGACGCCACCTGCCTACGCGGCGGAAGTCGCCAGGAAGTTCCCGAACAGCCGACACATCGTCGCCAGGGGCTTCGGCCATATCGTGTCGCCGCATGCGTGCACGCCGCGCCTGATCGGCGCGTTCATCGACGAGGCCGGCTTCACCAAGCTGCCGCAGACCTGCGTCGACTTTCTCGAGCGATCGCAGCGACCCCCGTCGTGGCCCGATCGCCTCGCGCCGCAGACGTGATCAGCGTCAACGGTGTTCGGAAGGCGTTCGGCAAGGGGGGCCAAGTGCAGGCCGTTCGCGACGTGTCGTTCGAAGCGAACGACGGCGAAATCACCGGCCTGCTCGGACCCAATGGCGCAGGCAAGACGACGATGCTGCGCATCATCGCGACGCTCGTTCTGCCCGACGCGGGGCGCGCAGAGGTCGGCGGCATCGATGTCGTGCGCGAACGTTATGCCGTGCGCGCGCGGATCGGCGTGCTGTCCGACGCGCGCGGGCTCTATCCGCGACTCACTGCGCGGGAAAACGTCCGCTACTTCGGCAAGCTCCATGGGCTCGCGGGCCGCGCGCTCGAAACGCGGATCGATGGACTGTTCGCCACCCTCGGCCTGACCGACCTCGCCGAGCGGCGCACCGCGGGGTTTTCGCAGGGCGAGAAGATGAAGGTCGCCATCGCGCGCGCCCTCGTTCACGATCCGGACACGATCCTCCTCGACGAGCCGACGAACGGCCTCGATATCATGAGCGTGCGTACGCTGCGCGACGAACTGCGGCGACTTCGTGGCGATGGCAAGTGCCTGCTTTTCTCGTCGCACGTCATGCAGGAGGTCGCCGCGCTCTGCGATCGCATCGTCGTGCTCGCGCATGGTCGCGTCGTCGCGTCCGGCACCGCCGAGGAGATCGTCGCGCGCGCGGGCACCCGCGGACTCGAGGATGCGTTCGTGGCGCTGATCGGTTCCGACGAAGGCCTCGCGGCGTAAGCGATGGCGGCCGTTTCCACGTCCGCAGTTGCGAGGACGCTCGCGATCCTGCGCAAGGAAATCGTCGACAACCTGCGCGACCGCCGCACCGGTGTCGTGACGCTGCTGTCGGCGATGCTCGCCGGACCCATCTTCCTGATCCTGATCTTCAATTTGATCGCGAGCCAGGCGGAACGTGCTCGCGACCTGAAGCTGCCGATCGTCGGCGCCGAATATGCGCCGGCGGTCGTCGCGTTCCTCGAGCGCCAGCAGGTGACCGTGTCGAAGGCGCCCGACGATTACGACGCACAGATTCGTCGCGGCGACCTCGACGTCGTCGTGGTGATCGACGACCACTTCGCAACCGACGTCGCGCAAGGCAAGCCAGGCACCGTCCGGCTCGTGTTCGACCGCTCCCGCGACCGCGCGCGAGCGTCCATCGACCAGGCGGAGACGCTGCTGCGTGGCTACAACCGGCTGTGGGGCGAGCAGCGCCTGATGTTGCGCGGGGTGACGTCCAGCGTTGCGAATCCGATGCGCATCGAGAACGCCGACCTCGCAACGCCGCAGCAGTCGGGAGCGATCGTGCTGTTCCTCGTCGCCTATTACGGCCTCTTCGCGTCGGTGATGGGCGGCATGGCCGTCGCGCTCGATACCACGGCAGGCGAACGCGAGCGTCAATCGCTGGAACCGCTGCTGATGACACCGGCGAGGCCCGGCGAAATCGTCCTCGGCAAGTGGCTCGCCGTGTGCGCGTTCGACACGCTCGTCGTCGGCCTGACGCTCGCGGGGTTCTATCTGACGCTCAAGTTCGCGCCGCTGCCGCCGGTCGGCGTGCCGTTCCTGTTTGGCATGCGCGAGTTCGGGCGCTTCGCGCTCGTGCTGCTGCCGATGGTGCTGCTGCTCCCGGCCATCCTGCTCTACGTCGGCAGCCGGGCACGCGCTTACAAGGAAGCGCAGGCGAACGTGTCGGTGCTGCTGTTCGTCGTGTCGCTGCTTCCGATGGTGCAGCTCTTCCTGCAGCGCCGCGAGCCGGAATGGATCATGCTCGTGCCGGTTTCAGCGCAGTATTCGCTGCTCAATACGTCGCTGCGCGGCGAAGCGCCTGCGCTCGGGCAACTGGCGCTGTCGTGGCTCATGCCGGCACTGCTGATCGTCGTCGCGCTCGTGGCCGTGTCGCGAAGGCTCGGCCGCGAGTCGATCCTGAGCGGCAAGTAGTACTACGCAACGATCGCGCAGAGGCCCAGCGCGATCGCTGCGATCAACGCCGTCGCGTCAGTAACGCCGCTGCTCGTCGCGCAGCTGGTGGCGAACGTGCTCCGCGAGCCGATCGAGGTCGGCATTAAGCCGGCGACTCTCGGATGCCCGGATCCGACCGTCCGCGCGAAACGCTCGTTCCTTCGCCTCGATTGCCGAGAGCTCGCGCAATAGCCGATTGGCTTCGCGCCGCGTGATCCGACCATCGTTGATCCCGCGTTCGATCCGATTGCGAATCCGCGACTCGCGCTCGTTGATGTTTGCAGAACGATCGTCCCAGCGGTCGTAATCCTGCACGGCGACGAAACCGTGCGCACCGATCTGCCCTGCGCCCGTGCTACCGGCAAAAGCACCGCCTGATGCCAACAGCGCGGCCGTTGCAAGTACGGACAGTGTTCTCTTCATCGCAATTGCTCCTTTGGCTCGCCCGGTGCGGAACGCACGCGGTATTGAGACTCAAACGTGGCAGACAGGGGCGCTGTTGACGAAGCAACCGCGCGATTTGTAACGAAGTTTTAGTGGTACGCGCTCGGGACTTGAACGAGGTATCAGTGGACACCCGCCTACCTTTACGAACGCCCTCCAGGAGAAGATCGGAGCCACGATGACATGCGAGAATCGATCATGGCCAAGGTTGATTCGCGCAGTGCGGCACCTCCTTCGCGCATGCCCGAGATGTTGAACACGCGCGAGGTGGCAGCCTACCTCAGGCTCAAGGAGCGGCGCATCTATGATCTGGTGCGTCAGCGCGCCATCCCGCACGTGCGCGCGACCGGAAAGCTGCTGTTTCCGCGCGCACAGGTCGACGCGTGGATCGCCGGCAAGCGGGAGGCGCCGCTTCGCATGGCGACGGCGCGTCCATTGATCCTCGCGGGAAGCCATGATCCATTGCTGGAATGGGCCGTGCGCGAATCGCGTTGCGGACTCGCCCTATTGGCTGTGGGCAGCCTTGCCGGTATCGATGCGCTGGCCTCGGGCGACGCGACGGCGGCCGCGTGTCATTGGATGGATGACGCGAGCGGCGATTACAACGTCCAACTCGTCAATGACCGCTTCGCGGGTGCCGATGTAGTAGTGCTCGAATGGGCGCAACGCACGCAGGGATTGTTCGTGCCGCCGGCGAATCCGCACCGAGTTCGGCAGATATCCGACCTGTCAAAGAAGCGTTTGCGAATTGCGAGCCGGCAGCCGGAATCGGGAAGTCATCGCCTGTTTGTGCATCTGCTGCATAAGGCAGGCGTGAAGCCGGACCAGCTTGAGTGGCTACCGCGCCCCGCACATGCCGAAACGGATTTGGCCGCGCTGGTGCGGCTCGGCCAGGCCGATGTCGGCTTCGGAATCGAAGCGGCCGCGCGTGCGAACGGCCTGGTGTTCATTCCGCTCGCGACGGAGCGGCTCGATCTCGTCGCGCCGCGGCGCGACGTGTTCGAGCCGCCGCTGCAAGCGCTGCTCGCATGGACCCGCACGCCCGAGTTCGCAGCGCAGTCGGTCGCGCTCGGCGGCTACGACGTTGCGAACACAGGGCGCGTCGTGTTCAACGCGTAGCCGTTGCAAGACGCGACGCGGCGGTGTCCAACGAACTGCGGCGCACCTGCGGGCGGCTGCCGGGAGGCAGGCACTGATCGAGTGCCGGCGTTTACGCCTCGCGGGGGACACACCTGAACCGGTTGCCATCCATTGCAACCAATCGGACCGGGGTCCGGTAAAGTTTTTCGATATTGTCGGCCGTCAGCGCCCGCGCGACGGTGTCGATGGCCAGCGGCCTGCCGTCCGCAATCAACAACGCTCGATCGGCATGCGCAAGCGCCTGGTCGGGCTCGTGCGTTGAAAACAAGATGGTCATGCCGCGAGCGCGCAGCCGATCGAGCTCGCGCAATACTCGCACGCGATTGCCGAAGTCCAGGCTCGCAGTCGGTTCGTCCAGAACCAGGATGGGTGCCTGCTGAGCGAGCGCTCGCGCGATCATGACCAACTGTCGCTCGCCCCCTGATATCTCGGTGACCGGCCGGGATGCGAGGAAGCCGATGCCGAGGGTCATGAGTGCATCCGCAGCCACTGCTCGATCATGGCGACCCGGTCGGCCGAACGTTCCAACATGCGAGGCGCGTCCCATCAGCACCGCTTCGGTCACGCTGAAAGCGTAGGCTGGAAGGTGATGTTGCGGCACATAGGCCAGATTCGACGCGCGCGCCGCGGGGCTTTGCGCCATCACATCCCGTCCACCGACACGGACATGACCGGCGAGCGGCGGCAACACACCCAATACCGTGCGGAGCAGCGTCGTCTTTCCCGCGCCGTTCCCCCCGAGCACAGCGAGCGTCTCGCCGGGTGCCAGCGAAAACGTAAAGCCTTCCCCGACGGAGCGGCTCCGGAAGCCGTAGGCGAGATCCCGAACCTCGAGCATCGTCAATCGATTGCAACGACGAAGCTGCTCACCTTGATGAGCACATGCGCGGGCTTGCCGACGGCGAGACCCAACGCGTCCGCGGGCCGCGTGCTGATCGCGGCCACGACATCGATTTCATCTGCAACCCTGACGATCACTTCGGTTGTCACCGCACCTTTTTCATCATGTCCTTGAGGGTACCGGTGAAGTGATTGCGCGCGCTGGTTCATGGGAAGTTTCCTCTTTTAAAGGTCGAGCCAACGTCAGAACACGCGCCGCGCCCGCGCGAGCAGCGTGATGAACACCGGAGTGCCGACCACTGCCGTGAGAATTCCGGGAGGAACTTCGATCATTGCGAGCGTCCGGGCGATCGTATCGATCAGCAGCATGAAGATGGCGCCGAACAACGCAGCGACCGGCATCAGCCGTGAAAACTCCGGTCCGACCACGAGGCGCGCCATGTGCGGCACCACCAGTCCGACCCAACCGATGATGCCCGACACCGCCACGCTCGCGGACGTGGCGAGCGTGGCTGCGGCAATGACAGCGGCGCGCAACGCCCCGGTGTTGACGCCGAGCGCGCGCGCCTCTTCCTCGGGCAGTGCAAGCAGATTGATTCGCCACGCAAGCGATAACAGCACGGCCAGCGAAATGGCGACCGCTGGCAAAAGGTTGCCGAATTCCTGCCCCGAGGCGGCAGCAAAGCTGCCCATCAGCCAAAAGGTGATCGCCGGCAGTTGGTTGTATGGGTCGGCGAGATACTTGAGGAGCGAGATCGCCGCGCCGAGCAGGCTCGCGACGACGATGCCGGTTAGGATCAGCGTGACGAGCGGCTCGTGAGCAGACAGCCGCCCCGCGATGAACATCACGACGCCAACGGCGGCGAGTCCTCCGACGAACGCTGCCGTCTCGATCGCGAGGAAACCGGCGCCGATGAAGATGCCGAGCACGGCACCAAGTGCTGCGCCCGAAGACACGCCGAGCGTATCGGGAGCAACCAGCGGGTTGCGAAACATATGCTGATAGGCGGTGCCCGCCGCCGCCAGTGCCGCGCCAACCAGCATTGCAACACCGACGCGCGGCATTCGAATCTGCCAGACGACGGCGTCCGCCATGCCGGTGGCACCCGCGCCCGTCAGCCGATGCCACAGGACAGCGGCTACGTCTGCTGCCGAGAGCGGATACCGGCCGGACCCGAGCGCGAACAGCGCCAGCGCCGCCAGCGCAACGCAAGCCGCTGCGACCACGACGGCCGTCCGCCGCGAGAATCCCTCCGGTGCCCGCGCGTAAGTCGCCGTGCTCACGGATTGACGCCAGCGGCTTCGATCAATGCGCGCAGTTGCTCGTCGGTAATTGCGCGATGGTAGTACAGCGCGTGGAAGGCCTTCGCCCGCGGGCCAAGGGGCTCGGGAAACACCGTCGGATGCAGCAGACGCACGAGCCACTGTACCCCAAGCAGACGGTTCGTCCGCGCATCGCACCGCTCCTCGCGACACGCTCACGAATCCGTGCCGGCATTCGGGAAGAACAGTTGCTCGCCGTCGATCTTGTAGTTCGCAATCACGTCCTGCCCACGCTTCGACACGAGCCAGTCGATGAATTTCTGACCGAGGTCCTTCTTGACGTTCGCTTGCCTGTCCGGATTGACCAGCATCACGCCGTATTGATTGAACAGGCGCTTGTCGCCTTCAACGAGAATGCGCAGCGGCCCGCGATTCTGGAAATTGAGCCACGTGCCGCGATCGGCCAGGATGTAGGCGCCGAGCGCCGACGCCGTGTTGAGCGCAGCGCCCATGCCGGAACCGGTTTCGCGATACCACGGGCCCTTCACCCTCTGGATATCGACACCGGCATCCTTCCATAGTCGAAGCTCCGCTGCATGCGTGCCGCTGTTGTCGGCGCGCGACACGAACGGCGCCTTTGCATCGGCGATTCCCCTCAACGCTGCCGTGATGGCCTTGCCACCCTTCACGTGCGCGGGGTCGGCCTCCGGCCCCATCAACACGAAGTCGTTGTACATGACCGGATAGCGCTTGACGCCGTGACCCTCGTCGAGCCATTTGAGCTCGGCCGCACGATCGTGCACGAATACGACGTCGGCGTCGCCGCGGCGGCCGATGTCGAGCGCCTGGCCCGTGCCGACGGCGACCACGCGGACCTGAATGCCGGTGTCCTTCTGGAATTCCGGCAGCAGATGCGTGAACAGTCCCGATTGCTCGGTGGACGTCGTCGATGCGATGACGATGAACGGTTGCTGGGCGACGGCGTCGGCAGCGAAAAGGCACAGTGCTCCGCAAACGAGCACGTGCCGGAAGATCGAGGACGTCACAAACGTTCTCCCTCGAGGAATGCCTGGCCATACGCGGAGCTCGGCTTTCGAAAGAACGCCGCCGCATCGGTGTGCTCGGCGACGCGTCCTTCCTGCAGCAGGACCACGTGCTCCGCGAGTCGCTTGGCCTGCGCAATTTGATGCGTCGTCATGACGATCGTCGTGCCGAGCGCGTGAATCTCGTTGACGATCGCTTCGACGGCGCGTGCCGATGGCGGGTCGAGGCTCGCGGTCGGCTCGTCGAGGAACAGCACTTCGGGAGCGAGCGCCCACGCGCGTGCGAGCGCCAGCCGCTGTTGTTCACCGCCCGACAACACACGCGCCGGCCGCCCCGCGAGCGCACGCAAGCCGACGCTCGCCAGCGCGTCATCGATGCGGCGCTCCGCGGCAGGCCCACGAACGCCCGCGAGCTTGAGTGCATGGCGCACGTTCGCGGCGACCGAGCGGCGCAGCAGTACGGGGCGCTGGAACACCATCGCCTGCCCGGGGGGTCGCGCCGTGGCGCCCCCCCACGTGACGCTGCCCGTGGTCGGCTCGACCAGTCCATGCAGCACGCGGAGCAGCATGCTCTTCCCCGCGCCGTTCGCGCCTAGGATGAACGTGCGGGTGCGCGGAACGATCGTCACCTCGATGTCGCGCAGGACGCGCGTCGCGCCGCGGACGACGTCCACGCCCGATGCAACGATCGGCAGTCCCTGCACGATTTCCGCGTCACCCAAAACGCAGTCTCGCCCATTGTCGCGTCAGATGCGCGCCCACGTTCAGTGCGAATACGAGCGTGATGAGGATCAGTCCCAACCCAAGCGCGAGCGGTAGATCGCCTTTGCTCGTTTCGAGCGCGATCGCGGTCGTCATGACGCGCGTGACGCCGTCGATGTTGCCGCCGACGATGATGACGGCCCCGACTTCCGCCGCGGCGCGCCCAAATCCCGCGAGCAGCACGGTGAGCAGCGACCAGCGTGTATCCCACAGCAGCGTGAGCGTCGATTGGAGCCACGTCGAATCGAGGCTGCGAAGCTGTTCCCTGTATTCGCGCCACGCGTCTTCGACGATCTGCCGCGTCAGCGCGGCGATGATGGGAACGATCAGCACGGTCTGAGCGATCACCATCGCCGGAGGAGTGAACAACAGCCCCAGCTCGCCGAGGGGTCCCGCGCGCGACAGCAGCAGGTAGACGAAAAGACCTACGACCACCGGCGGGAGGCCCATCGCGGCGTTCAGCGCCACGATCAACGGCGCGCGGCCCGGGAAGCGACGGATCGCCACGGCCGCACCGAGCGGAAGCCCGATCATGGCCGAGCACAGCGTCGATGTGAGGCTTACCGCGAGCGAAAGACCGACGATCGCCGTGAGACGCGGATCGAGCTGCGCCACCATCGCGACGGCGAGCGCAAGGCTTTGGGAGATCGTATCCATCCGGACTGCATATTGTCCCGCATTACTGCAATCCTATGCAATCCTTACATGGCGGCAAGAAACCAGCGTCCGACCGCACGTGGACGCCTGCTTGTTCGCGAGGGGCCGATCGTCGTTTCCTGGACCGCGCGATGGGCTGATGTCGTTTGCTTGACCACGCGAGGCGCTCGGCGTAGCGTCTTTTCGGGAAGTCGAACTCCACCGTCCCGAACTCCTGCAGGCCTTGCGTCGTCGACGCTGCGGCGGCGCCGGGAGCGCCAATGAATCGACGGCGATTGCTCATTGCGACAGCCGCGCTGACAGCTTTGCGCGTGTCGGCAACCCGCGCGCAGAAGTCAGCAGCGGTTGCACGCGTTGGATTACTGTGGATCACGGCAGGTGGCGATTCCACGTTCGTCACCGCGTTTCGCGATGGCATGCAGGCACGTGGCTATGCCGACGGGCGCAACGTTCGAATCGACGCGCAGGCGCTCGTCGAACGCTACGACCGTTTGCCCGAAGCCGCCGAACAGCTCGTCAGGCAGAACGTCGATGTCATCGTTTCGTACGGTGCGACAGCGACGCTCGCCGCTCACCGGGCGACATCGAGCGTACCGATCGTCATGGTCACCGGCGCGGACCCGGTTAAAGTGGGCCTGGTCGCATCGCTGGCCAAGCCCGGCGGAAACGTGACCGGCGTCACCTTCCTTCATCCGCAGCTCGACGCCAAACGGCTCGAGCTCTTGCAGGAAGCGGTGCCGCGGATCCGACGGGTGGGGTTGCTTTTGAATCCTGCGAGCGCCACCGAGCCGGCCAACGTCCCGCGATGGCAGGCCGCGGCGGAAAGATTGAAGGTCGACGTGCAGGCGATCGAGATTCGTCTGCAGAGCGATATCGACCCGGTCATCGACGGGCTTGCGCAATCCGGGCTCGATGCGATCGCCGTCGTTGGTGGCACGATGTTCGTCGCGAATCGGACGGAGATCGTCGCCGCGATTGCGAGAACGCGTCTGCCGGCGGTCTTCGGCAGTGCCGATTATCCGGACGTCGGCGGACTGATGTCGTACGGTCCAAACGTGTCGGACGGATTTCGCCAGGCGGCGGGCCTCGTCGTGAAGATTCTGAAAGGCACCAAACCGTCGGACATCCCCTTCGAGCAAGCGAGCAAGTTCGAGCTCGTCGTCAACGCGCGAACGGCGAAAGCGCTCGCGATGACGATGCCGGCGTCGATCCTGCTTCGCGCTGATCGGGTCATCAACTAGGCTTCGACGCCTTCGCTCGACTTTGGGGTCAGAGCAATAAGTCGCGCGGAACAAAGCGTTGGAATGGTCGCGCATGCTGCGCGCGACTTATTGCTCTGACCCGCTCTGACCCCAAAGTCAACCCAGCTGCCGCAGCACCGCCAGCGGCGGCTCGTTCACCGTCGAACGCGTGCCGAGCCAGCCCGCGATCGTGACTGCGACGGCGCCGCCAACGATCCCGTATACCCAGACGAGCGCATTGCCGGAAAAGCGGATGTTGAAGACGTGCTCGGCGAGCGCCCAGCCAATCGCGGTGGCGCCCGCTGCACCGAGCAACCCCGCGAGCGACCCGAGCAGCAGGAACTCCGTCGCCTGCGCGCTTTGCAATTGCCGTTGCGATGCGCCGAGCGTGCGCACGATGGCCGCGTCGAACTTACGCTCGTCCTGCGTCGATGCGATCGCCGCCTGCAGCACGAGGAGCCCGCCCGCCAGCGTGAACAGGAACACGAATTCGACCGCACGCGCGACGCGGTCGATGATGCCGTGGATCTGGCGCAGAATTTCGGCGACGTCGATCGACAGGATGTTCGGATAGCGCTGGACGAGACCCGTGAGCCATGCCGTGTTGTCTTCCGGCGCACGAAACGCAGCGATGTACGTCGTGGGAAGGCCGTCGAGCGCACCGGGCGCGAACAGCGCAAAGAAGTTGACGCGAAAGCTGTCCCAGTCGACCTTGCGCAAACTCGTGATCGGCGCCGTGACGCGAATGCCGCCGCTGTCGAACGTGAGCCGGTCGCCGAGCTTGACGCCGAGCGTCGTCGCGATGCCCTCCTCCAGCGATATGCCTGCGTCGGCTCCCCGTGCATCGTTTCGCCAGAAGCGGCCCGCAACCGTGCGGTTGCCCTCCGGAATGGCGTCGGTCCACGACAGATTGAACTCGCGCTCAGCCAGGCGGCGCGCGCGCGTTTCCGCGTATTGCGTCGTGTCGAGCGGCTTGCCGTTCAACTCGACGAGCCGCCCGCGCACCATCGGCTTGAACTGCGGCGTCACGTTAACGGTGCGTGCGAGCAGCGCGCGTGCATCGTCGACCTGTTCGGGCAGCACGTTGACCAGGAACTGATTCGGCGCGTCCGGCGGCAGACTCGCGCGCCAATCCGCCAGCAGGTCGCCGCGCACCACCGTCAGCAGCAGCAGCGACGTGAGACCGAGTGCGAGCGCGCCGATCTGCAGGCTTGAAGCCAGCGCCCGACGCCGCAGGTTCGCAAGACCGAATCGCCACGACACGCCGCGCTGCGGTACGCGCTTCAACAGCGTCAGCAGCAGCCACGCCAGCGCCGCCGCCGCAACGAGCAGCCCGCCGACGCCGCCGAGCATGATCGACGCCGCCTGCGCTTCGCGCGCCTGCCACGCGATCAGCAACGCGACGACCGCGGCGCCGCATCCGTACGCGAGAACGCCGCCAATCCGGGGACGTGGAAGATCGCGCCGCAGGACGCGCAGCGGGGGGACGCTTGCGAGCGCGACCAGCGGCGGCAATGCGAAGCCGAACAGCAGCAGCAACCCCGTCGCGAACGCATTCAGCGCCGGCAGCCATGTCGGCGGCGGCAGCGGCGCTTCGAACGCATTCGACAGCAGCGCAGCCAGCATCTGCTGTCCGGCGAGCGCTCCGAGGACACCGACGATGCTCGCGGCGAGCCCGAGGATCGCGAACTGGATCACGAACAGTGCAAGGGTGCGCGCTACCGACGCGCCGAGACAGCGGAGCATCGCCGCCGCATCGAGATGGCGCCGCAGGTAACGTGATGCGGTCAACGCGACGACGACCGCTGCGAGCAGCACGGCGACGAGCGCCGACAATCCGAGAAAGCGCTCGGCGCGCTCCAGTGTCTGCCGCACTTCCGGTCGCAGGTCGCGCACCGACTCGACGCGCTGACCGGGCCGGATCTCGCGCGCAAGCCACTGCTGGAACCGTTCGAGATCGCCCGCCGTGTGTTCGGCGATGAGCAACCGCCACGTCGCGCGATTACCCGGCTGCAGCAGATTCGTCGCGGGCACGTCGTCGAGATTCAACAGCAGCTTGGGACCCGGCGCGAACGTCAAACCGGCGATCTCCGGATCCTGCGCGACCAGCGCTGACACGGTAAACGTCGCTTCGCCGACGGCGAGTCTCGCGCCCTTGTCGACGCCGAGGCGATCGGCGAGCCGGCGGTCGATCCATGCTTCGCCGCGCCTCGGGATGCCTTGCGCGTCGCGCCGCTCGGTGCTTCCGGTTTCGATCAGCGCAATCGCACCGCGAAGCGGGTACCCATTCGCCACCGCCTTGACGTCGGTCAACACGGCGTTCGACGCGGCGCCAGCGTCGGCCTGCTGCACCATGCTGTTGAAACGAATCGCGGGAGACGTCGCGAGCCCGCGCTTGCGCGCTTCCTCGGCGTAGGACGAGGGTAGCGGCCGGTCACCCGAGATCATCAGATCGGCGCCGAGCAGCAAATTCGCCTGTTGCGCGAGGCCCGCCTTGACGCGATCGGCGAACAAGCCCACGGTGCCGACGCTCGCGACGGCGAGCACGATCGCAGCCATCAGTACGCGCAGCTCTCCCGCGCGCCAATCGCGCGAAACGAGTCGCAGCGCGAGCGTCAACGTCTGCATGGCATCAAACGCAGATCGTGCTCATCCGGATTCACTGGCGCCTGCGCAACGGACGCCGCGCTTCATTGCGCGGCCGCGCGTGCCGCGGGTGCCGAAGGTTGCCTGACGTGCTCGATGCGCTCGTCCGCGACCAACCGCCCGAACGCAAGCGAAATCCGGCGCTCGCAACGGCTCGCAAGACCTGCATCGTGCGTGACGAGCAACAGCGTTGTCCCATGCTCGCGATTCAACCTGAACATCAGGTCGGCGATTTCGACCCCGGTCGTACCGTCGAGATTTCCCGTAGGCTCGTCGGCCATCAGGATCTTCGGCTCGCCGGCGAACGCACGGGCGATGGCTACGCGCTGCTGTTCACCGCCGGACAACTGACGCGGGTAATGCGTCGTGCGCCGCGCGAGCCCGACGCGTGCGAGCCAGCTGCGTGCACGTTCGGTTGCGTCGTTCGCGCCGGCGAGTTCGAGCGGCAGCATGACGTTTTCGAGCGCCGTCAGCGCCGGCAGCAACTGAAACGATTGGAACACGAAGCCGAGCAATCGCTGGCGCATCGCGGCACAGCCGTCCTGGTCGAGCATGGACAGCGCGACACCGTCGATGACGACATCACCCGACGTTGGCTGATCGAGGCCGGCGAGCAATCCCAACAACGTCGTCTTGCCGGATCCACTAGCGCCTACGATGGCGATCGTCGCGCCGGCCGCCACGTCGAACGACACCGCGTCGAGGATCGTCAGCGGCTCGTCGCCGCTCTGGACGATCTTGGTCAGCGCGGTTGCGCGGATGATGGCGGGGGGCATGAGGTCGCGGACGCGTCGTCGTCAGACAAGCCGCTGCGGCATACGTTTCATGACGCAGGCGCGGGGCGGTCCGCGCCGCCGCGCATCGACGACGCCGGCCGTTACGCCGGTCGCGCGATTCTACTTGGCGAGACGAAACGATCGGCGCGACCGCGACATCGGCGTGCGCTTCGCGGTCCGAAAGGTCGTGCACGCAACGCTACAATGCAGCCATGACGTTCATGCGCTGGCTCGTTGCGTCGGTCGTGCTCGCCTTCGGCGCCGGCGCGTTTGCGCAACCGTC
>DASSEA010000020.1:0-11994 GCA_035696805.1 Casimicrobiaceae bacterium | reverse complement strand
CACCGCCTTCAGCCAGCCCTCGACGTCGCGGTTGGCGACCTTGTAGATGTGGCGTGCACGTGAGGCGACCGTTTCGAAGAACTGCTTCATCAGCGGGTATTTCGCCTTGCTGACCATGTTCCACAGCGTGTTGAAATGCGTGTTGTACGCGCGCTCCATCCGCTCGATTTCCTTCAGATACTTGAGCACCGAAAACTGCGGCGGCACGTAGATGTCGATGCCGTTCTCGTGCGCGAAGCGCGTATACATCGCGCGCATCAGGTCATGAATCTCGGCGCTCTGACGCCCGGCCTGGTCGAAGTCGGTGCGCAGCCGCGCGAAGAATTCGCCCATCGCGTCGCGCACCCCCCGGGTGAACGGGCTGCCTTCGATCCGCTCGCGCGTTCGAGCCGCGTTCTGGCGCAGCGCCGACAGGCCGATGACGTCGAAAAGATCGTTCGTATGCTGCGTGAACACCGTGCGCAGCGCCGTGTATCGCGCAAGCCCGCGTTCGAAGACTTCCTTCTCCTGCTTGACGCGCGCCATCATGTGCTCGACGACGTCCTGGTTCTTGCCTCGCAACGCGATCAGTTCGGCAAGCTGTTCGCCGATGCCGCCGGCGCGCGAATCGAGGATCGAGCGAATCGATGCGGTCAGTGCGCGGAGTTCGCTTTGGGTCGCGGCACCGACGAGATCGCGCTTGGCCGGAATCAGTTTGCGCGACAGCGAATGCTCGAGAATCGGCAGGCGGCTTCGCGTCAGCAGCGCGTCGTCGCCGTTGACCTTCGCAAGCAGCGCCTTCTGTGCGGAAACGGCGAAGACCTGCGCGGGCGATATGCCGAGCATCGTCGCGCTCGACTCTACCTGGCGGTCAATCTCCGCGTTGATCTCGACCTCCTCCTTGAGGTCGTCCCACAATCCGTCGATCTTGTTCAGGATGACGATGCGCGCGGCCTTCGTCGTATCCTCTTCGCCCGCGAGGTGTCCGTTCCACACGTCGAGATCGGTCTTCGTGACGCCGGCGTCGGCCGCGAGCAGGAACAGCACGGCGTGCGCGTTAGGCAGCAGGTTGAGCGTCAACTCGGGCTCGGTACCGATGGCGTTCAGGCCCGGCGTGTCGAGGATGATCAGCCCCTGTTGCAGCAGCGGATGCGGAAAATTGATCTCGGCGTGTCGCCAGCAAGGGATGTCGACGCTGCCTTCGTCGCCGCGCTCGAGCGCGGACAGGATGTCGTCGTCACGCTCGGTGAAAAGGCCGTACTTCCGCGCGAGCGCGACCGGCACGCGCTTCACCTGCGACACGCGCGCGAGCGTTTCCGCCATCCGGTCGGCGGCCGCCAGATCGAGCGGAAACGTCACCCACTCGTCGGCGTAGTTCTTGAATTCGCTGACGGTCGCCTCGTTCAGCCGCGTTTCGATCGGCAACAGGCGGATCGACGGCGGCCGCGACGGGTCGTGCAACAACTCGGTCGGGCACATCGTCGTTCGGCCGGCGGACGACGGCAGCAGGCGCTGGCCGAAATCCGCAAAGAAGATCGCGTTGATCAGTTCCGACTTGCCGCGCGAAAACTCCGCGACGAACGCGACGACGAGCTTGTCCTGCTGCAACCGTTCGAGCAGTTGCTGCACTTTGACATCGACCTGCGCATCGGCGAGATCCTGCTGCGACAGCCATTCGTGCAGCGACGAAATGCCGGCCGACAGCCGACGGCGCCAGTCCGCGTACGCCTCGAACCGCGCGGCGAGGTCGCGCGAGGGAATCATCCGAGGGAATCGTCGGGGAGGAAGAAGGGATGCGCAGCGGCCGCCATCGGAGGGTGGAAAGCACGAGTCATGCCGTCTGCCGATTGCGTTGCGCGTCGAGCGAACCGGTGCCGGACCGCCTTGGCGCCACCTGCGCACGGGTTCGCGACGTTGATCGGTTGCTACGCGCCGGTCGTCGGTCACGCGGGCTGCGACGTGGCCGCGCGCCGTCGTGTCCTGCCGCGCAATGGCAGTGCGCCTTGCTATCGCGGTTGGCAGTGTGCGCAGTAAAACGACGACCGTTGACCGATCCGCGACTGGCTGATCGGTCGCTTGCACACGCGGCACGCGGCGCCGCCGCGGCCATAGACGAAGTACTCGAGCTGGAAATGGCCGGCGGCGCCGTCCGAGCCCACGTAATCGCGAAGCGTGCTGCCGCCCTTGGCGATCGCCGCTTCGAGCACGACCCGCACCGCGGCAACGAGCCGCGCAAGGCGCGCCCTGGAGACGCGGTTCGCGGGCGTCGACGGTCGAATGCCGGCGCGGAACAATGCCTCGTTGGCGTAGATGTTCCCGACGCCCGTGACGACGCCATTGTCCATCAACGCCAGCTTGATCGCGGCCCGGCGCTTGCGCGTGACGCGCCATAGATAGTCGGCGTCGAACGCGGCATCGAACGGCTCCGGGCCGAGCGAATCGAGCAGCGGATGGCCGTCGGCGGTCGACGCGATCCACAGCATCGCGCCGAAACGGCGCGGGTCGCGATAGCGCAGCACGGTTCCGTCGTCGAGCGTGATGTCGACATGATCGTGCGCCTTGCGCGGCGGCGGTTGTCTCCACGCGCGAAGCGACCCGGTCATCCCGAGATGCACGAGCAGCGCAGCTTTCCCGACATGAAACAGCAGGTACTTGCTGCGACGATCGACGCGCTCGATCGTGGCGCCGCGCAGCCGCGTTTCGAGGTCGTCGGGAACCGGCCAGCGCAGCCGCCGGTCGTACACGTCGATCCGCTCGACGCGACGGCCGATCACGTGGGGCACGATACCTCGGCGCGTGGTTTCGACTTCGGGAAGTTCCGGCATGGAACGCGCGGCCGCAACGACCGGGCGGGCGTTTGTGAGCGCGGCGACTATAGCTTAATCTACAGGGTTCGACGCGCCCGCACTTGTCCATGACACTCCGCATCCTTCTGCGCCCGCTGCTCTTCGCGATGCTCGCGATGGGCGCCCCCGATTTGTTCGCGCAGGCGCAGGACGAGCCGTCGAAACCCGAGGCGTCGCAGGCACCGCACGCTGGCGCATCGGCGCTGAGCGCGGATCTTTTCTACCGCCTGCTGCTTGGCGACGTCGCGCTTCAGCGGGGTGACGTCACGCTCGCGGCCCGCGCGTATCTCGACGCGGCGCGCAACGCGAACGACGCTCGGCTTGCGCGACGCGCCACGGAGATCGCGATCGCGAGCCGCCAGCGCATCCTCGTGCAGGAGGCTGCGAAGCTGTGGGCGCAACTCGATCCTTCGGCCGAGCGTCCGAAGCGCGTGCTCGCCGCGCTCGCCGCCGACGGCGACAAGGGCATGCCCAACACTGCCGAGGACGACGAGCTGCGCTCGCGCATCGAGCGCGTGCTGGCGGATGCCGCATTGTCGGGCCCTGGCGTCGGCGAAGTGTTCATGCAGCTCAATCGCCTCTTCTCGCAGCAGTCGAACAAGCGGGGCGTGCTGCTGCTCGTGCGCGACGTCGCGAGGCCCTATCCGAAAACGCCCGAGGCGCATTACGCCGTGGCGCTCGCCGCGTTCGCGGCCGGCGACGATCTCGCGACCGCGTCGGAGGCGAGCGACGAGATCGACCGCGCGCTCGAACTGCGTCCCGACTGGGAGCGCGCCGCCGTTCTGAAGGGCGAGATCCTCGCGCGGAAGTCGTCGTCTTCGGCGGTGCAATTCCTCGAAGCGTTCGTCGCGGCGCATCCCGAGGCGAAGAGCGCGGCCGGTGCGCTCGCGCAGCACTATGTTGATCAGAAACGCTTCACCGAAGCGCGTGCGTTGATGCAGAAACTGTGGGATCGCGAACCCGCCTCCCGCGATCTCGAGTTCGCCGTCGCAGCCATCGCGCTGCAGATGAAGGACTACGCCGGCGCCGAACACCTGTTCCTCGATCTGAAAAGCGCGGGCTACGGCGAACCCGGTGCGATCGATCTGTACCTGGCGCAGATCGCGGAAGACACGAAGCAGTACGCAAAGGCGATCGAGCGTTACCAGGCGATCACCGAGGGCGACCGTGCCTGGCTCGCGAAGCTTCGCATCGCCTCGATGTATGCGAAGCAGGGTCGCCGCGCCGACGCACAGCGCTGGCTCGCCGGGCTCGACGCGGTCACCCAGGAGCAGAAGGTGCAGGTGCGGCAGGCGGAAGCGCAGCTGCTCCGCGACACCGGCGACGACGCGGGTGCCTATCGCGTGCTGGCGCAAAGCCTCGACGAGCACCCGGACACGCCCGATCTGATCTACGACCTCGCGATGGTCGCGGAAAAGCTCGACAAGATCGACGAGGCCGAAACGCGCCTCAAGCGCCTCGTCGAACTGAAGCCCGACGACGCGCAGGCGCTGAACGCGCTCGGGTACACGCTCGTCGATCGAACGCCGCGCACCGACGAAGGCCTGGCGCTGATAGAGCGCGCGCACAAGCTGTCGCCCCAGGACCCGTTCATCCTGGACAGCCTCGGCTGGGCGTTCTATCGAATGGGTCGACTGGACGACGCCGAGCGTTACCTGCGACAGGCGCTCGACGGCCGGCCCGATGCCGAGATCGCTGCGCATCTCGGCGAAGTCCTGTGGCGCAAAGGGGAACGCGACCAGGCGCGTGCGCTGTGGAAAGCGCAACTCGACACCCATCCTGACAACGCGGTGTTGAAGGAAACCGTCCGGCGACTCGCGCCCTGATGCGCATTTCGCCGCGCGCACTCGCGCTGTCGTTCGCGGTCGCGTTCGTTGGCGGATGCGCGACGGGCCCGCAACGCGACCTGTCGCCCCCCGCGGTCGCTGCAATCGACGCGCCGTTCTCGATCGGCGGCCGGCTGTCCGCGCGGCGCGGTGACGCCGGCGTCGCCGGCGGATTCTCGTGGACGCACGATGCGCGGCACGATGCGATCGATCTCGCGTCGCCGCTCGGGCAGACGCTCGCGAGGCTCGAAGGGAATTCGAGCGGCGTCAGCGTGACGCTGCAGAACGGTCGTACCGAGCAGGCGGCGTCGTGGCGCGAACTGACCGAGCGTGCTTTCGGCGTGACGATTCCCGTCGATGGCCTCGCGGCGTGGGTGCGCGGCGTGCCCCGTCCCGGTGCGCGCTATACGGTCGAACGGGACGCGCAGGCGCGAGTCTCGCTGTTGCGCCAGGACGGATGGGAAATCGTCTACGCCTACGCCGACGACGCCGCGCGACGCCCGGCGCGCGTCGTGTTGAGCCTTCCCGGCGCGGAAGCGGTCGACGTTCGCGTCGTCGTCGACCGGTGGGAGTGATTCGGTAATTTGACACCCGTGGCGCCGTCGGCGAAAATGGACGTCTTTTCCGAAGGTTACGCACGACCGCCCGCAGGGAAGCCGCGTGTCGGCGATCTCGCGTTCGCGTCGATCGCGTAACGTTTCGACCTGTCCGTGGCGGGAACGCACGACGCTCGAAGGTTTCCGCTGGGGAGTCGCCAAGTTGGTTAAGGCACCGGATTTTGATTCCGGCATTCGAGGGTTCGAATCCTTCCTCCCCAGCCATTTTTCTTCGACGTCGCGGGCAGCGCACGTTTTGGTGCCATGCCCGCCTGACGCCTAGCCGCGCGCGCGGCGCATATCCACGACAACCTTTCCGGTCGAGCGATGGCCTTCGAGCGCATGCGGATCTACACCGGCAACGCGAACCCCAAGCTTGCGGAAGCCGTCTGCCGGCATCTCAACATCAGCCTCGGCCGCGTCGTCGTCGGTCGCTTCTCCGACGGCGAAGTCATGGTCGAACTCCTGGAGAACGTCCGCGGCCGCGACGCCTTCGTGCTGCAGTCGACGTGCGCACCGACCAACGACAACCTGATGGAAGTGCTGGTGATGGTCGATGCGCTGAAGCGCGCATCGGCTGCGCGCGTGACGGCCGCGATTCCCTATTTCGGATACGCGCGCCAGGATCGCCGGCCGCGTTCGGCGCGCGTGCCGATCACCGCGAAGGTCGTTGCGGACATGCTGGCGACCGTCGGCGTCGATCGCGTCATGGTGATGGACCTCCACGCCGATCAGATCCAGGGCTTTTTCAACATCCCGGTCGACAACATCTACGCGACGCCGGTCCTTCTCGGTGACCTATGGAAACGCAACTACGACAACCTGCTCGTCGTGTCGCCGGACGTGGGCGGCGTCGTCCGCGCGCGTGCGATCGCCAAGCGGCTGGATTCCGATCTCGCGATCATCGACAAGCGGCGCCCGAAAGCGAACGTCGCTGAGGTGATGAACATCATCGGTGACGTCGACGGTCGCACCTGCGTCATCATGGACGACATCGTCGATACGGCGAATACGCTGTGCAAGGCGGCTACCGCACTGAAGGAACACGGCGCGCAGAAGGTCGTCGCGTATTGCACGCATCCGGTGCTTTCCGGCGGCGCCGTTCCGCGCATCACGGCGTCCGACATGGACGAGATCGTCGTCACCGACACGATCCCGCTGTCGGCGGAAGCGCAGGCGTGTCCGAAGATCCGGGCGCTTTCCTGCGCGCAGTTGCTGGCGGAAACGATGACGCGCATCTCGAACGAGGAATCGGTGTCCTCGCTGTTCACGGAGTGAATCGATGGCGGACATGATGGCTCCCGACCTCGCCGGCAAGATCGTCCTGATCACCGGTGCGTCGACCGGCATCGGCGCCGCGGCCGCACGTGCCTTTGCGCGCGCCGGCTGCCGCGTCGCAATCCACTACAACGCGAGCCTGAACCGCGCCGAGGAGGTGGCCGCCGACGTGCGTTTCGCCGGCGCCGAAGCGTTCCTGGTCGGCGGCGATCTGCGCACATCGAGCAAGGCGCGCGAGGTCGTCGACGCGACGGCCGCGCACTACGGCGGCCTCGACGTTCTCGTCAACAACGCGGGCGGACTCGTGCAGCGCGTGCCGATCGCCGAGATAGACGATGCGTTCTTCGACGCGGTCATCGACCTCAACGTGCGCTCCGCGGTGGCGGCGTGCTCGGCGGCCGTGCCGCACATGCGCAAGGCCGGCCGGGGCAACATCATCAACGTGACGTCGATCGCGGCGCGCGTCGGCGGCGGACCCGGTGCGGCGATGTACGCGTCGGCCAAGGGCTTCATCTCGACATTCACGCACGGACTCGCGCGCGAAGTCGTCAAGGACAACATTCGCGTCAATGCAGTGTCGCCGGGCGTGATCGTCACGCCGTTCCACGAACGCTATTCGACGCCGGCGATGCTCGAAACCTTCAAGGCGCAGATTCCGATGAATCGACTCGGCACCGCGGAGGAATGCACCGGCGCGTTCCTCTATCTCGCCTCGGATGCGCTGTCGGGCTTCGTCACCGGCCAGATCATCGAGGTGAACGGCGGACAGTTAATGCCGTGATAGCCGAGCACCGATCCTGATATAATTCAAAGCTTTGCCGCCATCGCGGACGACCGGTACCGATCCCGGGAGGCCGCAGACATACGAAGGAGTCGCCAACATGGCCACGATCGAATTCACCGCGTTTCCCCGCGCAACCGAAGGCCGCGCCGCATCGCGCCGGATGCGCCGTTCGGGCAAGGCGCCCGGCATCGTTTACGGCGGACCGACGCCGCCGCAGCCTATCGAGCTCGATCACAACGCGCTGGTCCACGCGCTGCGCAACGAAGTCTTTCATTCGTCGATCCTCACGATGAAGGTCGACGGCGCGAGCACGCAGGTGCTGCTTCGCGACGTGCAGATGCATCCGTTCAAGAACGAGGTGCTGCACGTCGACTTTCAGCGCATCGATCCGTCGCGCAAGATCCACATGAAGGTCCCGCTTCACTTCGTCAATGAGGCGATGTCGCCGGCGGTGAAGACCGAAGGCGCGATCATCAGTCACGTGATGACCGAGATTGACATTGCGTGCCTGCCGAAGGATCTGCCGGAATTCATCGAAGTCGACCTGTCGCAACTCGATACCGCGCATTCGCTGCACGTGTCGGGGGTGACGCTGCCCGCGGGCGTTGCCGTCGTCACGCATCGCACGGGTGACCCGGTGGTTGCGACCGCGGTCGTGCCGAAGGCCGTCGTCGAGACCGAGGAAGTCGCCGCCGAAGGCGAGGAGGCTCCCGCGGCAGCTGCGGCGCCCGCCGCCGAGGGTGCGAAGCCCGCCGAAGCCAAGCCCGAGGAGAAGGGCGGCAAGAAGGATGCGGGCGGCGACGACAAGAAGAAGAAATAACGCTGTCTTTCGAGCGCGGCGCGGGCAATGCTCGCGTCGCCTGCGCCGCGATACGGGCCGGCCGTCGCGGCTTCGACGGAACCGTTTCGAGCACGCACGATGTCCACTCCGATCCGGCTGGTCGCCGGTCTCGGCAACCCGGGCCGCGGCTACGCCAACACGCGGCACAACGCCGGGTTCTGGTTCGCCGACAAGCTCGCCGCGCTGCTGAACGCGACGTTCTCGCACGAGTCGCGTTTCCAGGCCGACGTTGCGAAGGCAGGCGATCTGCGCATCTGCAAGCCGATGACGTACATGAATGGCTCCGGCCGCCCCGTCGCCGGCCTTGCGCGGTTTTTCGGCGTTCCGCCGGATGCCCTCCTGGTTGCGCACGACGAACTCGATCTTCGTCCCGGTGACGTGAAGATCAAGCTCGGCGGTGGCCACGCGGGGCACAACGGCCTTCGCGACATTCATGCCCACCTCGGAAGCGCCGATTACTGGCGTTTGCGCTTCGGCATCGGCCATCCGCGCAACACGGAATTGCCCGAACGCGAGGTGATCGATTACGTGCTGAAGCCGCCGGCCGCGGCGGATCGCGTGGCGATCGATGCGGCGATCGACCGCACGCTCGACGTCTGGCGTGAAATTGCGGCGGGGGACATGGAGCGCGCCATGATGACGGTGCACACGCGGCCGCGCGACGCGGCCGAGCCGCAATGAGTCTCCGCTGCGGCATCGTCGGCCTGCCGAACGTCGGCAAGTCGACGCTTTTCAACGCGCTGACGAAGGCGGGCATCGCCGCGGAGAACTACCCGTTCTGCACGATCGAGCCGAACGTCGGCATCGTCGAAGTCCCCGACGCACGCCTCGCGGCGCTTGCTGCGATCGCGAAGCCGCAGAAGGTGATTCCCGCCACCGTGGAGTTCGTCGACATCGCAGGGCTCGTCGCCGGCGCATCGAAGGGCGAGGGCCTCGGTAACCAGTTCCTCGCGAACATTCGCGAGACCGATGCGATCGCGCACGTCGTCCGTTGCTTCGAGGATCCGAACGTCGTGCACGTGACGGGTCGCATCGATCCGATCGGAGACGTCGAGACGATCAACACGGAGCTCGCACTCGCCGATCTCGCGACCGTCGACCGGCAGATCGCGAAGGTCGAAAAACTTGCGCGCGCCGGGGGCGACAAGGACGCGCAGCGCACGTTCGCCGTGCTGACGAAAGTGCGCGCCGCGTTGAACGAGGCCAGGCCCGCGCGGACTGTCGAACTCTACGACGAGGAACGCGCCGTGCTGAGGCCGTTCTTCCTGCTCACGATGAAGCCGACGCTCTACGTCGCGAACGTCGCCGAGCACGGCTTCGAGGCCAATCCGCTGCTCGACCGGCTGCGCGAGCGCGCCGCGCAGGAGCCGGCGCCGGTCGTGGCGATCAGCGCAGCGCTCGAATCGCAGATCGCCGATCTCGATGCGGACGACAAGGCACTGTTTCTCGCCGACATGGGCATGACCGAACCGGGGCTCGATCGACTGGTCCGCGCCGGCTACGAGCGCCTCGGGCTTCACACGTACTTCACGGCCGGGCCGAAGGAAGTGCGCGCCTGGACGATTCCGCACCGGGCGACGGCTGCGCAGGCCGCGGGCGTGATTCACACCGATTTCGAAAAGGGATTCATCCGTGCGGAGGTGATCGGGTTCTCCGATTACGTCGCGTCGAACGGCGAACAGGGCGCCAAGGAGGCGGGCAAGATGCGCCTCGAGGGCCGCGATTACGTCGTTCGCGATGGCGACGTCATGCATTTCCGCTTCAATGTCTAGCTGCGTGAAGCGCGAGCACGCGCGGCAGGTCGTGGCCTTGGCGTGCGCGCTCGTCATGCTTGCCGGCTGCGCATCGCTCCCGCCGCGCAACCCGCCGCGGATCGACGTCGTCGGCGTGCAACTCGATCGCGTCGAAGGCGCGGACGCCTACTTCAACGTCGCCGTGCGGCTCACCAACGACGGCGACGAGGATTTCGTCATCAGGGCGCTGAGCGCACGGCTCGCCATCGAAGGCGAAAACGTTGCGGAGGCCACGCTCGCATCGGCGCCGGTTCGCATCCCGGCGCATGGGAGCGCACGCGCCGAGCTTTCGTCGCGCACCGGCATGGACCAGGTGCTGCACGCGATCGCCGCGGCGATGCGTCGCGGCGCGACGTTGACGCCGCCCGGCGCGCGTCCGACATTGCGTTACGCGATCGATGGCAGCGCGACGCTCGACGGTGGATACAGGCTGCCGTTCGCACACGCGGGCGACATCGGTGACGTGTCCCGATGAGCGGACTGAGCTTCACGAAAATGGAAGGTCTCGGCAACGATTTCGTCGTGATCGACGCAACGCGCACGCCGTTCGCGTTGCAACCTTCGGAAATCAGACTGCTCGCGGATCGGCGTTTCGGTGTCGGTTGCGACCAGGTGCTGGTGGTCGAGCCGGCACGGGGAGACGCCGATTTCCGGTATCGCATCTTCAATGCCGATGGCGGCGAGGTCGAGCAGTGCGGCAACGGTGCGCGCTGTTTCGTCGTGTTCGTCCGCGAGCATCGCTTGACGCAACGGCGCGAGATCCGGGTCGAGACCGCCGGTGGACTGATCGTGCCGAGGCTCGAGGACGACGGCGAAGTCACCGTCGACATGGGGGTGCCGCGTTTCGATGCCGCGTCGGTTCCGTTCATTGGCGGCACCGGTGCGATCGACGAGCCGCTCGATGTCGATGGAACGCCGGTGACCGTGTCCGTGCTCTCGATGGGCAATCCCCACGCCGTCCAGCGTGTCGACGACATCGAGGCGGCGCCCGTCGCGACACAAGGGCCGCGCATCGAACACCATCCGCGGTTCCCGCGCCGCGTCAACGCGGGATACATGCAGGTGGTCGACCGCGCTACCATTCGACTGCGCGTGCACGAGCGTGGCGCCGGCGAAACGCTCGCCTGTGGTACCGGCGCGTGTGCGGCGGTCGTCGTGGGGCGGCGACACGGATGGCTCGATGAACGCGTTCGCGTCATCACCCGCGGCGGCAATCTCACGATCGATTGGGCGGGCGATGGACGGGCCGTGACGATGAAGGGACCGGCGCGTACGGTGTTCGAAGGCGAATGGCACGGCACGCCGCCGTAGGCGCGGCGCCCGTCGAATCACGAGGATGCGGATGGACGCAAGTGCAGTAGCCGACTACCTCAAGAAGAACCCGGCGTTTTTCGAAGAGTACGCCGACGTCGTCGCGCAGATCTTCGTTCCGCATCCGCATGGGGGTCACGCGATTCCGATCGCCGAGCGGCAGATGCTTGCGTTACGCGACCGCGCGTACGAACTCGAGCAGCGTCTTCACGAGCTGATCCGGCACGGGACCGAGAACGACGCAATCGGCGAGAAGCTGCACCGTTCGACGCTCGCACTGTTCGCAGCGCAGGATCTCGAAACGACGCTCGCCGTGCTCTCGCACAGCCTGCGCGAGGATTTCGGCGTGCCGCAGGTGGCGATGCGCCTCTGGACGCGCGGCGGTGCTGCTCCGGAGCTTCCGGAGTTCGGGCCGACGACGGAGGAACTGCGCGAGTATGCGGATCGCCTGCGCGGGCCGTATTGCGGGCCCGAAGCGGGTGCCGAGTCGCGCGCGTGGTTTCAAGACGCCGACGCGCAGAAGTCGTTCGCACACCTGCCGCTTCGCACGACCACGACGTTCGGGATGCTGGCGCTCGCGAGCGACGATGTGAACCGGTTTCATGCCGGCATGGGAACCGTCTTTCTGCTGCGACTCGCCGAGCTCGCGAGCGTCGCCATCGCACGCTTCCTGCCCGCCGCCTGAAATTTCGAACATGACGGCGCCGCGCGCTCCGGCCGGGATCTGCGCCGCGAACGCC
>DASSEA010000019.1:0-5217 GCA_035696805.1 Casimicrobiaceae bacterium | reverse complement strand
TTCCGCTCGACGCGATGGCGCGTACGAACGTCGGCGCGACGCGAGCCCTGCTCAGTGCAGCCGGTGGTGCGGGTGTGCGCTCGATCGTGCACATGTCCTCGGCTGCGGTCTACGGGCGAGGCGTCGATGTCACGGAAGAAGCCCCCTTCGCGCCGCTGCCGCACTTCCACTACGCGCAACACAAGGCAGCCGCCGAGGCTTGGATCGCGCGCGAGTTGCCGCAGGCCGCCGTATTGCGCCCGGCGGTCGTGCTCGGACGCAACGCGCAGCCGCTGCTGAGACAACTGGCGGCCGCTCCGTTCTACGTCCGCATGCGCGATCCGCAGCCACGGCTGCAATGCATCCACGAAGATGACGTCGCGCAGGCGGTCGTGCGGGCGCTCCAATGCCGGGCATCCGGCGCGTTCAACCTCGCGGCGCCGTCCAGTTTTTCGGTGCGAGAACTCGTGCGTGCACGAAAGCCTCGCGCGCCAGGCGTGCCGCTCCCGCTGGCACGCATGGCGCTCTACGTCGCGTGGCGGGCGGCAGGCTGGGGCGGCGAGCCGGGATGGCTCGACGGGATCACGGAGTCGCTGACCCTCGATTGCCGGCGCGCGCGCACGCTGCTTGGCTGGCGGCCGCGCTACGAAGAATGGCGCGACATCGTCGGCTGCGTGTCGAATCCGGTGCAGAGACCGGACGAGTGACCCGCGACACCGCGTCGGCAGCCTCGATCGACGCGGTGAGGCAGTCGCGACTGGGCGCTGCGTTACGCGGTACGGACCTTCGTGCCGGCGCTGGCGCGTGCAGGCTCGGGCCGGCAGAACACCGCGTAAAGCGTCCCCATCACGGCCACGACGTCCTGGCTCGCGAGCGAGTACAGCACGGTCTGGCGGACCCGGCGGCTCGATACCACGCCTTCGCGGCGCAGCACCGCGAGATGTTGCGAAATGCCCGACTGACTGAGTCCTACCGCGCGTTCGAGTTCGCCGACCGATCGCTCGCCATCGGCGAGCTGGCAGAGAATCACGAGGCGCGCGGGGTTCGCCATCGACTTCAGCAGCCTCGTTGCGCGCAGTGCGTTCTGCTGCAGTTCCGCGAGGCGCTCGCCGGCCCCGGGCGTTCGGGTGCGCGTGGCCGGCTTCTTCATCGTCGATCGGCGAGCGACCTTCAGGGCGTGCAAGCGCATCCGGCAAAGCCGTCGGCAGCCATCTTCGCCTCGTACGGAGTCGCGACGGCGGAACCCGGGACGAGCGTCGCCTTGGCCGCGGCCCAGTCCTCGGGCTTGATGATGACGAGCCAGCCCGCCGCATAGGGGTCTTCGTTGGCGAGCGTCGGCTTGCTCACCAGATCTTCGTTCACCGCGACGATCTCGCCGGCGGCGGCGGACTTCGCAGGTCCTACCCACTTGCCGGATTCGACCGTCGCACACGACTTGCCCGCCTGCACGGATCGCCCGACCTTCTTCGGTGTGAACGCGACGAGCTGTCCCGCCATCGCGGTTGCGACTGTCGTCATCCCCAGCTTGACGTTCCCGTCATCCTGCTCCTTGAACCAGATGTGGTTCTCGACGTCGTAAAGCAGATCGTCGGGCAAATGGCAACCGCGCACGTCAGCCATGAGCGCTCCTGTCTCGTTCCGGGAGTGGCTGCGATTCTAGCAGCCGATGCACGACGCTTCGCATCAGCCCTCCGCGCGCAGCGGCCGCGACGCGCAGCAGAATTCACCGAGTCCCTCGAATTCCATCTTGCCGGTCACGAACAACGCGAGGTGACGGACGAGCATCGACATCATCCGCTGGCGTTGCCGGGTCTTCGCGCCGTCGGGTTCGAGGCCTAGCAGGTTGTAGTGATACGCGATCTCGCGGCAGGTCTCGCGGCAGGCGTTGAAACTCGGCACGTCCTGCGCGCCCTGTCGATGCAGCGCGAGCAAACGGAACCCTTCGCGCGTATCCGACGTCGGAATTTCGCCGCGCGCCTCGATCCACTTCTCGAGCACGCCCTCGGCCACGTCGAGCATGGCGCGCGCCGCGAACGACGCGTCGTCGAGCCGTGCAGCCGCATCCAGTCGGGCGTCGGTGTCGTTCACGCGAGCCTCTTTTCCTTCAGCATCTGCCCACCGTCCGACACGTTCTCGTGTACGCCCACACTGCGCGGCGACAAGCCGAGCGCGATGCCGAGCAGCTGGGTGAAATAGAGCATCCTCACCCGCGTCTTCTCGCCGAGAACCTTCTCCGCGCGAACCTGATGCATCTCGAGGCCGGAGTGGCAGGTCGGGCACTCGGTCGCGATCACGTCGGCGCCCGCCGCCTCGGCGGCGTGGAGAATGTTCAACACGAGCTTCGTCGACGTGTCGCTGTCGGAGAGCGTGTGCGCCCCGCCGCAACAGGCGGTTTTCAGCGGAAAGTCCACGTTCTCCGCGCCGGCCGCTTCAAGCACGTCGTCCATGAAATGCGGCTTCTGCGTCGATTCGCTGCCGGGGCCCTGGTCTTTCTCGGGGAAGATGTGCCGCGGCCGTGTGTACATGCAGCCGTAGTAGTTGGCAACCTTCAGTCCCTCGAGGGATTTACGCACGCGCCGCCGCAGCTCGCCTTCGCCGATGCCGTGCTTGATCCAGTCGAGCGCGTGGATCGTCTCGACCTGGCCTGCGCGGTAAGGCGCGTCGCCCGCCTTTTGCGAGATGCGATCGACCACCTCGCGCGACGACGCGTCGTGCGCGAGGTCGTGCTCCGCCTTCTTCAGATTGTGATAGCAGCCGTTGCACGGCGCCATCACGACCGACGCGTGCATTTCGTTCGCCGCAATCGACATGACGCGCGAAGACAGGTAGGTCTGGATCTTCGGATCGACGTTCTTCACTTCCATCGCGCCGCAGCAGTTCCAGTTTGGCACCTCGTCGAGCTCGAGCCCGAGCGCCTTCCCCACCGCCTTGGTCGAGCGGTTGTACGCGTGACCGGTGCCTTCGAGCGCGCAGCCCGGGTAGTACGCGACACGCCGGTACCTGGCCTTCCGGTCTTCCGCCTGCGATTCCGACATCGTTACGCTCCTGTTGCCAACCTTTGCGCGTGGCGCACGCGCCTGACGCGCCGCCCGCCGTCAACCTCACGTCGCATCACGCGGTCTCCGTGTTCGCTCGGCCCGCCGCCTCGTCCTGCGCGACCTGCACAAGCTCCCCGAGACCAAGCGCCTTGCGCTGGCGTTTCGACTGCTCATCGACGTAGCTCGCGATCGCATCGCGACTCTTCTTCCAGCGCCGCGTGCGCGGGCGAATCAGCGTCGCAATGCCCATCAGCATCCCCATCCGGATCGGCAGGTGTCGCGCGAGGCGTTTCGCCATTTCGACGAGCCACTCCTGGCGCAGTGGCTGGCCGCTTCGCGCGAAGAACCCGCGGATGATGCGCCCCTCCTCGATCTTCCCGGTCGCGATCACCTGCTCGGCGAATTCCTCGTCGAACATCGTCGACCGCGACTTCGGCGTGTGCCCTTTCAGCTCCAGCCAGTGCGCCGTCGCCTTCATCACGCCTTCCGGAAAGACGTCGCGGGGACACGCGTACGTGCACTTGTTGCAGGAGACGCACTGCCAGATGATGTCCTTGTCGCGCAGCAGTTCCGACTCCATTCCCGTGCGGATCAGGTAGATCCAGAAACGCGGATTGAAATCGGGATTGACCGCGTTGACCGTGCACGAATTGGTGCACGAACCGCACTGCCAGCAGCGATGGATGTACTCGCCGCCGGGCAGCGCCGCGATCTCGTCCTGCAGCCGCTCGTTGTAGTCGGTGACCACACGCGGCTCGATGAACGTGCTCCAGTGCCCCGAGACGTCGATGCCCTCGAGGACGAGCTTGTCGTGAGCCCGGATGTTCTCCGGGCGGATCAGTGATTTCTCGTGAATCGGCATCGGGCGAACTCAGTTGACGAGCCGCGGCGCGTCGTCGATCGTTGCGTCGCCGTCGACGGCCTTGAGCCTCGAGCGGCCATGCGCGGCGACGTCGAGCCCCAGCATCCGCCGCGTGTGCAGCATCGGATCTTCCGGCATCGCGAAATCGGCCCGCAGATAGCTTCCGCCCTGCTCGGCGATGTACTCGGCGTAAACCTGCGCCGTCAGCAGGTCGACGTACTGGAGCACGTCGCGGAACACCCCGTTGGCGGTCAGGTACTGGGACAGCTCCTCGCGCAGCACGACGAAGGTTTCATGCCGGTCGGGAACGTCGATCTGCACATGGTCGATGTCGTCGGCATGCCAGATCTCGCGCAGGACCCCGGTGTTGGCCCGAGCGTCCCATACCCAGCGGCACATCAGGGGGTAACGTTCGGGGTCGACGTTGTGCAGAACGTCGACGGCCAGGTCGCGCACGAAGCGATGCTCTCGATCATCGGGATAGTGTCCGCAGAAAGTTGCGACCGCTTCGTCGGCGGCCGCGGTCTCCCGTGCCGCGTCGAGCAACGCGGCGAGCCGCGCGCGCAACGTTTCGAAACGTCCGGGGTGCAGGTAAGGGCCGATGCGGCGGCGCACGGTGGCGAGCAGCGAGAGCAGTTGGCGCAGCGACTTGGGCTCGACATCGCGTGCGCGGCCATCGCCGAGCACCTGGCCGAAGAGCGTGGTCTTGAGCTTCAGTGCATCGACGTAGCGCTCGACGCCGCCGTACTCCTCGCTGCGAACGACGAGCGACTCCAAGGCACGCGCAAGCCTCGGTCCGCTCAATTCGAGCGTCGGCAGGGTCGGCCGCGCCGCCGCGAGCGCCGGGGTTGCGCGCGCCATCGGGGTCACCGGTCCGTCACGCTGCCTCGGCGGGCGCCTTCGCTCCGCTCGCCAGCGCGAATGCGGCGATCGCCGCGGCCTTGCCCTGGGCAATCGAATCGTCGATGGTCTCCGGACCCGTCGCGGCGCCCGCGACAAAAACACCCGGTCGCGACGTTTCCCCCAGCGAGGCGTAGGCATCGCCCTTCGCGATGAAGCCCTGGGGTTGCAGCGAGACGCCGAACAGCGACGCGAGCCGCTTGTTGTCGACATTCGGGTCCATGCCGATCGCGTGCACGACCATGTCGAACGGGATCGTGATCGGACGCTTCACCAGCGTGTCTTCGCCCTTGACGATCAGCTTCTCGCCGTTCGACGTCACCTCGGCGATACGCGCCTTGATGTACTTGACCTTGTACTCCTCCTGACTCTGCCAGTAGTACTTCGTCTCGTACAGGCCGTACGTGCGGATGTCCATGTAGTAGATGTAGACGTGAC
>DASSEA010000018.1:0-4213 GCA_035696805.1 Casimicrobiaceae bacterium | reverse complement strand
GCGGGCATGACGAAGATGTCGCCTTCGCGATAGGCGTACTCGTCGCCGTCGACGATCAACCGGATTTCGCCGTCGAGCACGAGCGCTCGGACGTCGTATGGATGCGCGTGCTCGCCGACGACGGTTCCTGGAGGCAGCACGCGCCGGTCGACGTCGAACCCGTCGCGCCGCAGCGCAACCTCGAAACAATCGCTCATCCGCTCCTCCCGCGAACCAATGGTAGCACCGCGATTGGATCACGGCGCGGCGCGCATCGCGCGTCAAGGCGGCGTCCTGGCGGCGTGCTACGCTGGCCGCGCTGCGTGGCAACCCGGGCACGGGATGCGCGGCGAGCCGGTCGCAGGCCGCAGGAATAACGACGCACGCGCCAATGTTGGCGATGGCCCGGAGAGCGCGCGTGCGGTCCCACCACTTACCAAGGAGAATCGATTCATGACCCGACTGATCCCCGGCTTCGCCGTTTCGCGACTGACTGCCGGCGTAGCTGCATCGATCGCGCTGATTTTGACCGGCTGTACCGGCATGGCACAGACGTCGTCCGGCATGCAGCAGAGCTCGGCCTCCGGCATGACGTTTTTCATCACCAGCGCCGGTTCGGGCAAGGGCGCGGACTTCGGCGGCCTCGCGGGCGCCGATCAGCATTGCCAGAAGCTCGCGGCGGCAGCGGGCGCGGGCGGTCACACGTGGCACGCGTACCTGAGCACGCAAGGGGCCGGAGCCGTGAATGCGCGCGATCGCATCGGCAAGGGACCGTGGCGCAATGCGAAGGGCGTCGTCGTCGCGAACAGTCTTGACGAGCTGCATGGCACCAACAATCTCGGCAAGCAGACGTCGCTGACGGAAAAGGGCGAGGTGGTGAACGGTCGCGGGGATACGCCGAACCGGCACGACATCATCACCGGGTCGCGACCCGACGGCACGGCATTCACCGGACCGGAAGACCGTACCTGCGGCAACTACACGAAGAGCGGCGCCGGCAACGTCATGCTCGGCCACCACGACCGGAACGGCACGAATCCCGATCCGGTTGCGAACGTATCGTGGAATTCATCGCATCCGTCGGCGGGCTGCAGCGATGCCGATCTGGCTAAGACGGGCAGCGCGGGCTACCTGTACTGCTTCGCGACCAACTGACCCGCCCCCCCGACTTTGGGGTCAGAGCAATAAGTCGACTTTTTGCTCTGGCCCCAAAGTCGTTACAAGTCGATCAGGAACGGTGCCGCCATCAGCAGCGCGCCGATGACGACGAGCCACAGCACGCTGTCCACGAAATACGGATAGACGCAAAGTGCCATGCCGGCGAGGAGCGGCGCGAATTTCGTCTGCCGCTTGCCGTAGATGAAATAGCCGACGCCGACGGCGCCGGTCAGAATTCCGATGGCGAGCGTCGCCGGCGTCATCGGAAAAGTCGAGTCCGGGACCCCACGCTCAATCCGGGCGCGGACGCTGGAACATCGCGTTGATCTGCGCGAACGGAATCGCGTCGTTGGCGAATTCGAACGTACCCGCGTCGTGGATCTCCTTCGCAGCGCGCAGGAACGCGCCATACGCTGCGCGCGCCAGCGCCGAGCCGACGCTGACGCGCCGCACGCCGACGTCCTCGAGCGCCGAGAGCGAGATAGAGCCGCCGGCGCGACCCATGATCGCGTTCACCGGTTTCGGCGCCACCGCGCGCACGACCGTCGCGATCTGTTCGATCGTCGTCAGTCCCGGCGCGAACAGCGCGTCCGCCCCCGCATCGGCAAACGCCTGCAGCCGGCGGATCGTGTCGTCGAGGTCGGCAATGCCGTGCAGAAAATTCTCCGCGCGCGCGCACAGAACGAACGGAAACGGCAGCGAACGCGCCGCGGTCACCGCGGCCCGCACGCGTTCGAGCGCCTGGTCGAGCGGATAGATCGGCCGGTCGGCGCGTCCGCTCGCGTCCTCGATCGACCCGCCGACGAGTCCCGCCTGCGCCGCGAGCCGAATCGTCTCGGCGCATGTTTCCGGCGCATCGCCGAAGCCATTCTCGAGATCGCCGCTGACGGGAAGCGCCGTTGCGTCCACGATCGCGCGGACGTTCGCCAGCGTCTCGTCGCGCTGCACCACGCCTTCGCCATCGGGCTTGCCGAGCGAAAACGCAAGGCCCGCACTCGTCGTCGCGAGCGCCTCGAACCCCAGCGCGGCGAGCATCTTCGCCGAACCGGCGTCCCACGGATTCGGGATGGCGAAGATGCGCGGCCGATCGTGCAGCGCGCGAAACGCTGCCGCGCGCGCGGCTTGCGCGTTCATTCGGGAAGCGTTTCGCCCGAGCCGCCCATTTCCTTGGGTATATCGCGCATCTTGGGCAGACCATCGCGGATTGGCAGCACGGTCTCCTGATAGTGAACGTGCACGCCCGGCTTGAATGCGAACGTTGGGATCGCCGCTGCGTAGACGTCGACGAGATTCCACGCCGGGTGGTTCGTGAACACGTGCCCGCCGCAGCGCGTGCACCAGCTGCGGCCGCTGCCCGGCGTCTTGTTGTACGTGCCGACGTTCTCCGCGCCGCGCGTCACCTTGAAGTTGTCCGGCGCCCACAGCGTGAACGCGTTGACCGGGCCCGCCGACCACGACCGGCACGAATTGCAATGGCAATAACCCTGTGCGACCGGTGCGCCGGTCACGGTGAACTGGACTGCGCCGCAAAAGCAACTGCCGTCATGCTTCGCTGCTTCGCTCATCTGCGATCTCCGGGGTGGACACGTTCGGGGCGAATGCGAGCGTCCGTGGGCCGGAGGACGCTCGTTAACTAGACGCCGGACGCGGCGCCTTCGTACGCGAGCAATCTTACGCCGAGGTGCCGCGCGATGCCGCGGCCACCCTCGGCCATCACCTGATCGTGATTCCACGCGAAAACCGGTGCGATCACTGGCGCGAGCACGTTCATCCAGCGCTTGCCTGTGGACACGCGCCACGTGTACTGCACGCGCGTGCCGGCTGCGTTCTCTGCGAGGTCCCAGCGTCCGGTCCCGGTCAACTCGCCCTGCGCGACGCCTTCGATCCACAGCGGTTTCGCGATCGCCGTCGTCCGCATGTCGAACGTGAGCCGGTACGGCAGCCGGCTCGACCACGTGTAGCGGCGCAGGGCGCCGACGCCCTCCGCGTCACCGGGTTCGAGCGGTTCGATGGCGACGACGTACTTCCACCATGCGGACCAGGTTTCGGGCGACGTCAACACCGGCCATATGCGAACGACCGGCGCAGCGAGCAGCCAGCGCGTCGTCAATGCATAGTGGGCACCGTTGGCGTTCACTGCGGCCCGCGACGCGCGGGTCGACGGAGTGGACGGGCCCTTGCGCGCGGTGCCGCCGCCACCTCGCGCACGCGTCGTTCCCACCACGGCTCGAGCGCATCCGCGATTGACGACGGCATGCGCATGCCCGACTGGCGTACCGCCCAGCGAAAGCGACCGAACGGAGGACGCGCCAGTTCATCGAACCCGATGATCGGTTCGTCGCGCAGGAATTCCAGTCGCAGCTTGAGATAGTGCGTCGTCGCGCCGACGGCGGCCTTTTCGGCACGCCAGTGCGTGTCCTCCCACGGCTCGCTCAGTGCGTAGCCGGCGCCGATCAGCCCCTTGGGCGGGACGCCGAGACGCACGAAGAACGCGCGTGAGCCAGGCTCGATCGCGCGTGTTCGCCCGCACGCCCATTCGATGTCGACATGACCGTAGCGGTCGATCGTGCGCGAGTCGCGCGCGAGTTCCGGCCAGCCCCACAGGCGCGGATTCCAGGCGAATACGTACGTTGCCATCGAGCGTTGGGTATCGGAGGTGTAATTATCGCGGGCACTTCAGCGGGCGTTGCGACTCGCAGCATCGCGGTGAATCACGTCCCTGCCCGAAGGCGGCTCGATAATTACACCTCCGACACCAAAGCGATGTTAGATTGCGCGCCGAACGATGCGCACGCTGATATCGCTTCGATGCTTCGCACCGCCCGTTCTCGCGCTGTTCCTCGCGGCGTGCGCAGGCGCGCCGCCGCCGCGTGAGTCTCCGCGTTCGAGTGCGCCGCCGGCACCGCCACCGACGCCATCGAGCAAATACTATCTGGACGACGGGCCGGGTCTCGAACCACCGCCGAACCTCGATTCGATTCCCGAAGCGATCCCGCGCCTCGAGCCGCTGCATCGCGCCGCAAACCGGCCGTATGCCGTGCTCGGGCGCGAATACGTTCCGGCAACGTCGCTGACG
>DASSEA010000017.1:0-3297 GCA_035696805.1 Casimicrobiaceae bacterium | reverse complement strand
GTGCCCAAGGACGCGGCGCCAAGCCGCGATGACGCGATCCAGGCCAAACCGAGCGAGAACCGCACCCGTCCCGCCCAGCCGGTGATGGCGGCGCCGGCGTCGTCGTCGGAGCGGTCGCAATGAATGACGTCGCAGGACTACGCGGCGGGCATTGGGGCCGGACAACGCGGCGCATCGCGCTCGCCCCGATTGTCCTCCCAATGGCGGCGATCGCCGCCCCGTTGCAAGACGCGCTGCAGCCCGCCGGCCCCCAAGCGGGGCACATCCACGCCCTTTGGCTGCTCATGCTCGGTGTGTGCGCGCTCGTATTCGTCGCAGTGGTCGCGGCGCTGCTCGTGGCGCTGCGCCATGCGCCACGCGGCGACGTCACGACGGCTGCCGATACGCAGGCGTTGACGCGCGACGAAAGCACGGTCCGACGCAGCGTCGGCGCCGCCATCGCGGTGTCGGTGGCGCTGCTGCTGCTGCTGTTCGGCGCCACGGTCGCCACCGACCGCGCGCTGGCGCAGTTGCCGCTGACGGACGCCGTGCACATCCGTCTCACCGGCCATCAGTGGTGGTGGGAAGCGACCTACGACGATCCGGAGCCCGCCAACGTCTTCGCGACGGCGAACGAGCTGCACGTTCCCGTCGGCAGGCCCGTCGTGCTGTCGCTCGAAGCGAGCGACGTGATCCACAGCTTCTGGGTGCCGAACCTTCATGGCAAGAAGGACCTGATTCCCGGCCGCACGGCGACGATTGCGTTTCGTGCCGACGCGCCGGGCGTCTATCGCGGGCAATGCGCGGAATTCTGCGGCTACCAGCACGCCAAGATGGCGTTGCTCGTCATCGCCGAGTCGGCGCAGCAATACGAGCAGTGGCTGGCGCGATCGCGGGCCAGCGCGCCGCCGCCACCGGACGCGACAGCCCAGCGCGGCCAGCAGGTGTTCCTGCGCTCGACGTGCGCGATGTGCCACGCCGTCGGCGGCACGCCAGCCAACGGCAAGCACGCGCCGGATCTCACGCACGTCGCGTCACGGCGGACACTCGCCGCCGGTGCGCTCCCCAACGAGCCGGCGGCGCTCGCGGCGTGGATCGTCGATCCGCAGCAGATCAAGCCGGGCGCAAACATGCCGGCGAACGCGCTCGCGCCGGCCGACCTGCAGGCGCTCGTCGCCTACCTCGGAACGCTGCGATGAGCGTCGATAGCAGCGCGGGCACGCTTGCCGCCCACCCGGGACACGATCGGACGGCACATTCCGCGCGCGGACGTTACGGCGGATGGGTCGACGAGCCCGGCCTCCTCGGCGCGCTCGCGACGATCGACCACAAGCGCGTCGGCGTGCGCTTCATCACGACGGCGTTCGGCTTTTTCGTACTGGGTGGGCTGCTCGCCGGGCTGATGCGCCTGCAACTGTCGCGTCCCGACAGCACGCTGGTCGGCCCCGACCTGTACAACCAGCTCTTCACCGTGCACGGCACGACGATGATGTTCGTGTTCGCCGTGCCGATCATGCAGGCGATGGGCGTGTATTTCGTGCCGCTGATGGTCGGCGCTCGCGACATCGCGTTCCCTCGCATGATCGCGTACGCGTACTGGGTGTATCTGTTCGGCGGTGCGATGCTGTTCGTCGCGCTCGCGCTCAATATTGGTCCCGACGCCGGCTGGTTCAGCTATACGCCGTTGGCCGGTCCGCAATATGGCGTCGGCAAGCGCAGCGACTTCTGGGCGCAGCTCATCACGTTCACGGAGGTGTCGGGGCTGCTCGTCGCGGTCTCCGTGATCACGACGATCTTCAAGCTGCGCGCTCCTGGCATGACGCTGAACCGGATGCCGCTGTTCGTGTGGGCGCTGCTCGTCACGTCGTTCATGATCGTGTTTGCGTTGCCATCGGTGATGATGGCGAGCACGGCGCTGATTCTCGACCGCCTCGTCGGCACGCACTTCTACAACCAGGCGGAAGGCGGCGACGCGCTCTTGTGGCAGCACCTGTTCTGGTTTTTCGGGCATCCGGAGGTCTACTTCATCTTCCTGCCCGGGCTCGGTTTCGTATCGACGATCGTCGGCACGTTCTCGCGCAGGCCGGTGTTCGGCTACGTCGCTGTCGTGCTCTCGATGATCGCAACCGGCTTCCTGTCGTTCGGGCTTTGGGTGCATCACATGTTCGCGACCAACGTGCCGGAACTCGGCAAGAGCTTTTTCACGGCGGCGAGCATGGTGATCGCGATTCCGACGGCTACGCAGATCTTCTGCTGGATCGCGACGCTGTGGACTGGGCGCATCGTGCTGAAGACGCCGCTGTTATTCGTGCTCGGGTTCTTTTTCATTCTGGTTCTGGGCGGGCTGACAGGCATCATGCTGGCAGCGGTACCGCTCGACCTGCAGATCCACGACACGTACTTCGTCGTCGCGCACCTGCACTACGTGCTGATCGGCGGCGGCGTGTTTCCACTGTTCGGCGCCTTCTACTATTGGTTCCCGAAGGTCACCGGCCGCATGCTGGACGAAACGCTCGGCCGCTGGAACTTCTGGCTGTTCTTCATCGGTTTCAACGTCGCTTTTTTCCCGATGCACATCCTCGGGCTGCAGGGAATGCCGCGCCGCGTGTACACGTACGGGGCCGAAAGCGGCTGGGGCACGCTCAACCTGATCTCGTCGCTCGGCGCCGTTCTGATCGTCATCAGCGTACTGCTCTTCGTCGTCAACGTCGTCCGCAGCCGTCGGCGAGGCACAGCGGCCGGTCCCGATCCGTGGGGCGCGAGCACGCTCGAATGGGCGACGTCGTCACCACCGCCGCCGGGCAACTTCCATCCGCAGCTGGCCGTCAACGGCCGCGAACCGTTATGGGAACCGGATGGCGTCAGCGGTCGCGTCGACGGATTGACGAACGATCCGCCGGAGGTCCTCGTGACGACGCTGCTCGACGCTTCGCCGCACCACCGGCTGGCAGTGCCGGCGCCGACGATCTGGCCGCTGCTCGCGGCGATCGCGACGACCGTCATGTTCGTGTCGTCGATCTTCACGCCCTGGGCGGTCGTGTGGGGGTCCATTCCCATCGCGATCGCGCTGATCGCCTGGTTCTGGCCGACGCGCGAAGACGCGGCGAAGCATCGCAACCGGGAGCGCGCCGCTTGACGGCCGCCGCCGCAACGTCGATCGCGGTTCAGCGCGTTGCGGTCGATGCCGCGCGTCTACCGAATCACGCTTTCGGCCACCAGAGCGTCATGTGGTGGGGCACCGTCGGCATCATGGCGATCGAGGGCACGGCGTTCGCGCTCACGGTGTTCATGTATTTCTACGTGTGGACGCGCGTCGAC
>DASSEA010000016.1:0-4884 GCA_035696805.1 Casimicrobiaceae bacterium | reverse complement strand
AAAGTCGAGAACGCGTGCGCCTGGCGCAACGAGTCCCGCAAAGCGCGCGATCCACGGGGACGGTTGCAGGACCGCATCGTGCAGCGATGATCGTTGCATGGTCCTCCTCAATTTCGACCTGCTCGCGCCTTGACACCGCGGTTACGTTTCGCGTCGGTGGTTGTCGCGGTACGGCGCAGGTTCGGTGGCGCAGAACGGTCGGACTCGAGCGCCGCCTCGTCTGCGAGCCAGCGCAGAAACGCGACGACATCGTCGCGATCGGCGGCACGTGGCGAAGGTAGCGCGAAATAGCCGCGGGCAGAATCGTATTTGCGTGCGAACGGAGCGACGAGCCGCCCGTCGCGCAAATGCTCGGCGATCATCGGCAGGCGGCCGAGCGCAACGCCCTGCCCGCCGACCGCGGCCTGCACGACCTGGTCGTAGATGCGGAAGCGCAACGAGCCTGCGGACTTGAGCCCCGGCTGGCCGTTCGACGTGAGCCAGCTACGCCAGTCGAGCCACGGCGTGCGACCGTCGGGATCGTCCAGATGCAGCAGCACGTGTCGCGTCAGGTCGGCCGGCGAACGGAGCGGCAAATTTTCGCGCGCGATCTTCGGACTCGCGACCGGCGTCATCCGTTCGCCGAACAAACGCACCGCGCCCTCCGGCGCCGCGGACTCGGGCAGATAACGAACCGCGACGTCCACCTCGCCGCGCGCGAGATCGACCACGCGATCGTCCGCGGACACATAGACCTCGACGTCGGGATGCCGTGCACGAAACGTGGCGAGCCGCGGAATCACCCACAACGACGCGAACGACACGGTCGTCGACAGCGTGAGGCCGGGTGATCGCACAGTTCCGCGGACACGTTCCGCCGCGGCGGCGAACGACTGCAGCGCATCGGTGACTTCGCGATGGAATGCGGCGCCCGCCGGCGTCAGGGCGAGCGCCCGGTGACGGCGCTCGAACAACGCGACGCCGAGCGCGTCCTCGAGCGCCTTGATCTGGCGCGACAGCGCCGACTGCGTAAGGAACAGTTCGTCGGCCGCGAGCGTGAACGACAGCCGGCGGCCGGCGGCTTCGAAGCCCCGCAGGAAGTCGAGCGACGGCAGCGCGCGCAGCGTCTTATGCATTCCCGCAGCGCATGCAAGCCATGCAAATTCCGCGTTTGAAGTGCACGCCAGGGTTTCCCATAATCCCTCTCATCGACGACGGTGCGCCGGTTTCCGGCCGCCGGGCCGTCGAATGACCTGGACGCATTTTACGGGAGGTTCGCATGGCCTGCTTCGAAACCGGTACCGTCGTCAGTCTCGCAGCACGGGAAGCGATCACGCTGCCCGATGTTCGCGGCGCAACGCTCCGCGTCACGCGCGGCACGGTGTGGCTCACGCAGGAGGGCGACCGCAACGATGTCGTGCTTCGCGCCGGGGACAACTGGGTTGTCGAGCGCGACGGCGACACGGTCGTCGAGGCGCAGGATGGCGTCACTTTTTGCGTGATGGGCCGCGAAGCCGGCGCGCTGCATTTGCCGGCAACGGCGCAGCGCTCGGCAGGCCTGTGGTCCGCGCTGGCGTCGCTACTGACGCCGCCGCCCGGGTATCACGCGCCGTACGCGTAACCGACCCCGATCTATTTCCCGAACACGATATTGCCGCCCTTCGCGCGCACGTGGATCGTGTCGCCTTGCGCGAATTCGCCGGAAAGGATGTCCTTCGCGAGCGGATTCTCGATCTGTTGCTGGATCGCACGCTTGAGCGGACGCGCGCCGTAGACGGGATCGAAACCCGCTTGCGCGACGTGCGCGAGCGCCGCATCGTCGACATCGAGCCTGATGTCGAGCTTCGCGAGCCGCCGTTCGAGGCCGCGCAGCTGAATCCGCGCGATGTTCGCAATCTGCTCTTCTGCAAGCGGATGGAACACGACGATTTCGTCGATGCGGTTCACGAACTCGGGCCGGAAATTCGCCTTCACCTCGGCCATCACGGCGACCTTGATCGCGCCGGGGTCCGTGCCTTCGCTCGTCATTTCCTGGATCCGGTGCGATGCGAGGTTCGACGTCATCACGATCACCGTGTTGCGAAAATCGACCGTACGTCCCTGCCCGTCGGTCAGCCGGCCATCGTCGAGCACCTGCAACAGCACGTTGAACACGTCCTGATGCGCCTTCTCGATCTCGTCGAACAGGATCACGGAGTACGGCTTGCGACGCACGGCTTCCGTCAGGTACCCGCCCTCCTCGTAGCCGACATAACCCGGCGGCGCACCGATCAGTCGCGCCACCGAGTGCTTTTCCATGAACTCGGACATGTCGATCCGCACCATCGCCTGGTCGGTGTCGAACAGGAATTCGGCGAGCGCCTTCGTGAGCTCGGTCTTGCCGACGCCCGTCGGACCGAGAAAGAGGAACGAGCCATAGGGACGGTTCGGATCCGACAACCCCGAGCGTGACCGTCTTATCGCGTCGGACACGAGGCGCACGGCCTCGTTCTGACCGATGACGCGCTGATGCAGACGTTCTTCCATGTGCAGCAGCTTGTCGCGCTCGCCCTGCATCATCTTCGAGACCGGAATGCCCGTCGCGCGCGACACGACTTCGGCGATCTCTTCCGCGCCGACCTGCGTGCGCAGCAGTTGCGGCTTCTTCGCCTGTTCGGCGGCGAGCGTCTTGTCGGCCTTCTTGAGGCGCGCTTCGAGCTCCGGCAGCTTGCCGTATTGCAGCTCGGACATCTTCTGCCAGTCCCCCTTGCGCTTCGCTTCGTCCATCTGAAGCTTGATCTTGTCGATCTCCTCCTTGATGTGCGCGCTCGCCTCGACCTGCGACTTTTCCGCCTGCCACACCTCGTCGAGATCGGCGTACTCGCGTTCCAGGCGTGAAATTTCTTCCTCGATCGCCGCGAGGCGCTTCTTCGACGCCTCGTCCTTTTCCTTCTTCACCGCCTCGCGCTCGATCTTCAACTGGATCATCCGGCGATCGAGCCGGTCCATCGCCTCCGGCTTGGAATCGATCTCCATCTTGATGCGCGCCGCGGCCTCGTCGATCAGGTCGATCGCCTTGTCCGGCAGGAAGCGGTCGGTGATGTAGCGATGCGAAAGCTCGGCCGCCGCGACGATCGCCGGATCGGTGATGTCGACACCGTGGTGGATTTCGTAGCGCTCCTGCAACCCGCGCAGGATGGCGATCGTCGATTCGACCGAAGGCTCGTCGACGAGCACCTTCTGGAAGCGACGTTCGAGCGCGGCGTCCTTCTCGATGTACTTGCGATATTCGTCGAGCGTGGTCGCACCGACGCAATGCAGTTCGCCGCGGGCGAGCGCGGGTTTCAGCATGTTCCCCGCGTCGATCGCACCTTCGGCCTTGCCGGCGCCGACCATCGTGTGCAACTCGTCGATGAAGACGATCGTGCGCCCGGCGTCGGCGGCGATGTCCTTAAGCACCGCCTTCAGCCGCTCCTCGAATTCACCGCGGTATTTCGCCCCGGCGAGGAGCTGAGCCATGTCGAGCGACAGCACGCGCTTGTTCTTGAGCGTCTCGGGCACTTCGCCATTGACGATCCGCTGCGCGAGTCCTTCGACGATCGCCGTCTTGCCGACGCCCGGCTCGCCGATCAGCACCGGATTGTTCTTCGTGCGGCGCTGCAGGATCTGGATCGTGCGGCGAATTTCATCGTCGCGGCCGATCACCGGGTCGAGCTTGCCTTCGCGCGCGCGCTCGGTCAGGTCGATCGTGTATTTGGCGAGCGCCTCCCGCTGCCCTTCGGCGTCCTGCGAATCGATCCCCGCGCCCCCGCGCACCGCGTCGATCGCCGCCTCGAGCGATTTCCGCGTGAGGCCCTGCTCCTTGAGCAGGCGCCCGGTCGCGCCCTTGTCGTCGGCGAGCGCGAGCAGAAACAGCTCGCTCGCGATGAACTGGTCACCGCGCTTCGTCGCCTCCTTGTCCGTCAGGTTCAGCAGATTGTTGAGGTCGCGAGAAATGGTGATCTCGCCCCCCGTGCCCTCCACCTTGGGCAGGTTGCCGATCGCCGTCCGCAGCGCCGCCTGCAGCTTGGGAACCGCGACGCCCGCGCGCGCGAGAAGCGACGTCGTACCGGCGTCTTCCTGCGCGAGTAGCGCAGCGAGCAGGTGCTGGGGCTCGATGAACCCGTTGTCGTGGCCGAGCGCGAGGCTCTGGGCATCGGCCAGGGCCTGCTGGAACTTGGTCGTCAGCTTGTCGAAGCGCATGGTCGGGTGCTCGCCGTATTCTGGTATTGAACACTGGAATAGTGGGGGAGCACCCCATCCTTTCAAGGCGAGCGGCGCACGTTTTCGTCGGTCGCGCGCCCGGCGTGCCCCGGCGGGCCGGTGCTACCATCGATCGGGCGCACCGGTCCCTCGCGATGACCTCTCCTTCCGATCCAGAGCCACCCGACCGGCGCGAAAATCCGCCGGCGTCCGAACCCCCACCCGCCTCGCTCTCGCAAATCGTCAGCGCGGTGTTGTGGAGCTTCTTCGGCGTGCGCAAAGGCAAGGCGATGCAACGGGACGTCGTGACGATCAAGCCGCATCAGGTGATCATCGTCGGCGTCCTGATCGCCGCGGGCGTGGTGGCAGGCCTGTTGATCCTCGTCCGCCTCATCACGCGCGGCATCTGACGTTCGGCGGCCGCCCGCGCGCGACCGCCCGTGTCAGCGCATCAGCGACGCGAGCGTTTCGGCGGCGCGCACGAGCTCGGCGTCGGTGGTGACGACGTCCGGGCACAGTCGCAGGTACGGCCCACGCGCGTCGGTGACGATCGCGCGCGCGGCGAGTGCCTCGCGCCATGCGACCGCCTGCGGGCTTTCGACGACGACGAACGCACCGTGGTCTACGCGTCCGCCACGTGCGGCGATCCCCTGCCCCGCCAGTAAGCCAACCAGCCGTTGCTGC
>DASSEA010000015.1:0-3105 GCA_035696805.1 Casimicrobiaceae bacterium | reverse complement strand
AGCATCGTCGGATGCGTGACGAGCGCGCGCGCGACCGCGACGCGCTGCTTCTGCCCGCCGGAGAGCTCGTGCGGGTACCGTTTGCCGAACCCGATCAGGCGCACGTCTTCGAGCGCTGCCGCGATGCGCGCCCCGCGCTCCGACGCCGGCACGCGCGCCATCTGCAACGGAAACGCGACGTTGCCCTCGACCGTCATGTGCGGAAACAGCGCGTAGCTCTGGAACACCGTGCGCACAGGACGCAGTTCCGGCGGACGCCCGGCGAGGTCTTCGCCGGCGAGCACGATGCGCCCGGCATCAGGGAGGTCGAAGCCGGCGATCATCCGCAGCAACGTCGTCTTGCCGCACCCGGAGGGCCCGAGCAGCGTGAAGAATTCGCCCGCGTCGATGGACAGGCTCACGTCATCGACGGCCGCGAAGTCGCCGAAGCGCCGCGTGACACCCTGGATTTCGAGCAGCGAAGTCACAGGCTTTGCCGCAGCAGCAGCGCGATGACGATCGTGAGCAGCACGGCGATCGCCGCCAGCCAGCGATTGCGCGACTGTTGCGCGAGCGCGATCGCCTTCAGCGCGAGATCCGACGCCGGTGGCGGCGCCCTCAGCTTCTGGTGGATGAGTCGAGGCAGTTCGGGCAGCGTCTGCACGAGCGAGGCCGCTTCCGCGAACAACCGCCGCTCGAGCGCATGGAATCCGATCTGGTCCTCCATCCAGCGCTCGAGGAACGGCTTCGCCGTCACCCACAGGTCGAGATCGGGGTCGAGCTGGCGTCCGAGGCCTTCGACGTTAAGCAGCGTCTTCTGCAACAGCACGAGCTGCGGCTGGATTTCGACGTTGAACCTGCGCGACGCGCGGAACAGCTGCAGCAACACCTTGCCAAGCGAGATCTCCTTCAGCGGCCGGTCGAAAATCGGCTCGCACACGACGCGGATCTCGCTTTCCAGCTCGTCGATGCGCGTGTTCGGCGGCACCCATCCCGATTCGAGATGCGTCGTCGCCACGCGGTGGTAGTCGCGGCGGAAGAACGCGAGGAAGTTCTGCGCCAGGTAGCTCTTGTCCTTCTCGGACAGCGTGCCCATGATGCCGAAGTCGAGCGCGATGTACTTGCCGTGATTGGCCGCGTCGACGCCGACGAAAATGTTGCCCGGATGCATGTCGGCGTGGAAGAAGCCGTCGCGGAACACCTGCGTGAAGAAGATCTCGACGCCGGCGCGCGCGAGACGCTTGAGATCGATGCCCGCTGCGACGAGGTCGCCGATGCGACCGATCGGCACGCCGGCCATCCGCTCCATCACGAGTACTTCGCTCGCCGTCCAGTCCCAGTACACCTCCGGAATCCTCAGCAATCCGGAGCGCAGGAAATTGCGGCGCAGCTGCGAGCAGTTCGCCGCTTCGCGCGTCAAGTCGAGTTCGTCGTGAATCGTCTTGTCGAACTCCGCGACGACTTCGCGCGGGCGCAGCCGCCTGCCCTCGCGCCACAGGCGCTCGATGAGCGTCGCAGCGGTGCGCATCAGCGCCAGGTCGTGCTCGATGACGGCGGCGACGTTCGGTCGCAGCACTTTCACCGCGACCGGCGTGCCGTTCGGCAATTCGCCGAAATGCACCTGCGCGACCGAGGCGCTCGCGACCGGCGTCACGTCGAACGACTTGAAGACTTCGGCGACCGGCCGCCCGAACACGCGGACGATCGTCGCCTCGACCTTGTCCGAACTGAACGGCGGAACGCGATCCTGCAGAAGCGCGAGTTCGTCGGCGATATCGGGCGGCAGCAGGTCGCGCCGCGTCGACAGCATCTGGCCGAACTTGATGAAGATCGGGCCGAGATCCTCGAGCGCACGGCGCAGGCGCACGCCGCGCGGCGAAGACAGATCGCGCCAGAACAACGCCGCGCGAACAAACGGACGCAGCGGTCGCGTTCGCGCGTGACCGAGCGCGAGGTCGTCCAGACCGTGCCTCAGCGCCACCCACACGATCCTCGAAAGCCGGCCCACGCGCATGCCGGATTGTACCGGCGCGTCGCGTCACGCCGATGTGCGCGCAGGCTACAGCACGAAAGGCGGGCGGCGCTTGCGGGTGGGCTTCTCGGGTGCCGGCGTGCCGGCAACCGGCACGGGGTTCGCGATCGGCGAAGGAGACGCCGGTCGCGCCGGCACGTTGGCGGCGGACGACCGCTGCGGCGCGCGATGCTTGCGCTGCGCCATCACGTACCCGCGCGGGCAATGGCCGGACGCGTGGCGACCCACGCTGCCGGCCGCACCGTCAGCCAGATGTTGACGCCGAATACGACAACGCCCACGGCGACGGCGGTTGCGCCGACGATCGTCACGGGGATGAACGCCTCGTGTCCCGTCAGCGAGAACCCGAGCCCGACCATGAAGACGGGCAGCGCAGTGTTGTGAATCCAAAAGTGGATCGCCGCCAGGCGCGTCGTGGCTGCGGCGGGATAGGCGTGATAGATGACGCCGATGATCGCAAGCGTCGCCCAGCCGAGCAGATTTACGTGCGCGTGGACCGGCGCCAGCGAGAATTGGTGCGTGATGCCCATGACGATGCCCATCGTCACGCCGACGACGAGGTACAGCACGGCAATGCGAATGAAGCGTGCGCTCATGTTGGTCTTCCGGGTTGGGTTCAGGCGGCGATTGCGACGCGCGCGCAGGCGAAGCGCAGCGGAATGGCGGCGATCGAAGGATGCACGCGCGTCGCCAGCATGCGGCCGAGCTCATAGTCGGCATCGCGCGAAAGCCGGGCGTCGCGAAAGGCGGCGAATAGCCGCGCGAGCGGCTTCGCCTGGTACACCGCGTGCGCGACGTACGCGCTGCGCGTGATCGCGAGTTCGGCCAACACCGAGGGGATCACGTCCATGCTGCCGAAATTCGCTTCGAATTCCGCGAGCGTCGGAAGGGCATCGCCCAGCGTCGCGCCCGCCTCGGCGAGCGACGTCACGCGCCGCATTCCTGCGGCATCGGTTTCGCCGAGCACCGCGACGAGGGCGTGGTTCGCGAACGCCTCTTCCAGCCAGCGACGCGGGAACGCGATGCCCGCCTGAGCCGCGCACAGGTGCGCGATTTCGTGGGCGATCAGCGTCTCGGCGAGTGCACTCAGGTCC
>DASSEA010000014.1:0-4966 GCA_035696805.1 Casimicrobiaceae bacterium | reverse complement strand
GAAAAGGCATCGCGGCCGCCTCTCTCGCTGCCATTCTCGAGTCCCGCGGCATCAAGGTCACACTGCTCAAGCTCGATCCGTACATCAACGTGGATCCCGGAACGATGAGCCCGTTCCAGCACGGCGAGGTCTTCGTCACCGACGATGGCGCCGAAACCGACCTCGACCTGGGTCACTACGAGCGCTTCACCGATGTGCGGATGACGAAGCGCAACAACTTCACGACCGGCCAGATCTACGAAAGCGTCATTCGGAAGGAGCGTCGCGGAGACTACCTCGGCGGCACGGTGCAGGTGATTCCGCACATCACCGACGAGATCAAGGGCTGGATCAAGAGTGGTGCAGGAGATGCCGAGGTCGCCGTCGTGGAAGAGGGAGGCACCGTCGGCGACATCGAATCGCTGCCGTTCCTCGAAGCGATCCGGCAGATGGGCATCACGCTCGGCCGCGACAACGTCTGCTACATCCATCTGACGCTCGTGCCGTTCATTCCGGCAGCCGGCGAAATGAAGACCAAGCCGACGCAGCATTCGGTCAAGGAGCTGCGGGAGATCGGCATCCAGCCCGACGTGGTGCTGTGCCGCGCCGACCGCCCCATTCCCGAGGGCGATCGGCGCAAGATCGCGCTCTTCACCAACGTTCCGCCGGAAGCGGTGATTCCGGCGCTCGACGCAGACTCGATCTACAAGATCCCTGCCGCGCTTCATGCGGAAGGGCTCGACGTCATCGTCTGTCGCAAACTCGCGATCGAGCCGCCGCCGGCGGACCTGTCGACGTGGCACCGGCTGGTCGAGGCGCTCGAGCATCCGGAGCGCGACGTCAACATCGCGATGGTCGGCAAGTACGTCGACCTGACCGAATCGTACAAGTCGCTGTCCGAGGCGCTGACGCACGCCGGCATTCACACGCGCTCGCGCGTGAAGATCCATTACGTCGATTCGGAAACGATCGAACGCGACGGCGTCGAAGCGCTGAAGGCGATGGACGCGATACTCGTCCCCGGCGGTTTCGGCAAGCGCGGCGTCGAAGGCAAGATCGCCGCGATTCGCTACGCGCGCGAGCGCGGCGTCCCGTATCTTGGGATCTGCCTCGGCATGCAGCTCGCCGTCATCGAGTTCGCGCGCCACGAAGCGCATCTCGCCGACGCGAACAGCACCGAGTTCGATCCAGCGACACCGCATCCGGTCGTCGCACTGATCACCGAATGGCAGAACCGCGACGGGACGGTCGAGAAGCGGACGGCCGCGTCGGATCTGGGTGGGACGATGCGCCTCGGTTCGCAGCCGTGCGAGGTGGTTCCGGGCTCGCTCGCGCACCGGATCTACAGCGCGACGACGGTCTCCGAACGGCATCGTCATCGCTACGAAGTGAATAACCATTACCTGCCGCGCATTGCGGCGGCCGGCCTGACGGTCGGTGCGTGGACCAAGAGTGCGACGGCCGGTGACCTCTGCGAAATGATCGAGCTGCAGCAGCATCCCTGGTTCTTCGGGTGCCAGTTCCACCCCGAGTTCACGTCGAATCCGCGCCGCGGCCATCCATTGTTCGTGAGCTTCATTGGCGCGGCGATCCAACGCCAGAACCGGATGGCCCCGACCGCGCCGGTCGCGCGTCTGGTCGCGTCGGCGTGACGCGCGAAGCCAGGATGAACAGGCGTTCGTGAAGCTCTGCGGTTACGACGTCGGACTCGACCATCCGCTGTTTCTCATCGCCGGGCCGTGCGTCGTCGAATCGCGGCAGCTGCAGATGGACGTCGCAGGTGAGCTCAAGATCATCTGTGCCGACCTCGGGATCCCTTTCGTCTTCAAATCGTCGTACGACAAAGCGAATCGCACGTCGCTCGCGTCGTTTCGCGGACCCGGCATGGAGGAAGGCCTGCGCGTGCTGGCCGATGTCCGCAAGCACGTCGCGGTGCCCGTGCTGACGGACGTTCACGCCGAAGACGAGATCGCCGCGGCCGCCGCCGTCGTCGACGTGCTGCAAACGCCGGCGTTCCTGTGCCGCCAGACCGACTACATCCAGGCGGTCGCACGCGCCGGCAAGCCGGTGAACATCAAGAAGGGCCAGTTTCTCGCACCCGAGGACATGCGGCGCGTCGTCGAGAAGGCGAAGGCGGCGAGCGGGACCGACAACATCCTCGTGTGCGAACGCGGTGCCTCGTTCGGCTACCACAACCTCGTCTCGGACATGCGTTCGCTGGCGATCATGCGCGATACGGGCTGTCCGGTCGTGTTCGACGCAACGCATTCCGTGCAGTTGCCCGGTGGCCAGGGATCGACGTCCGGCGGGCAGCGCGAATTCGTGCCGGTGCTCGCGCGCGCTGCGGTGGCGGCCGGCGTGGCGGGACTGTTCATGGAAACGCATCCCGATCCGGCGGTCGCATTGTCCGACGGCCCGAACGCCTGGCCGCTCGGCAGGATGCGCGCTTTGCTCGAAACGCTGAAGGAAATCGACGCGACGGTGAAGATGAGCGGCTTTCCCGAGCGCGACATGATGCTGGAGCACGGATCATCGTGACGCCGTCGCTTCGTTTGCCCGATCCCCGAGACCTGATACCTGAATGAGCGCCATCGTCGACGTCATCGCCCGCGAAATCCTGGATTCCCGCGGCAACCCCACCGTCGAAGCCGACGTCGTGCTGGAGTCCGGCGTTTCCGGACGCGCGGCCGTGCCGTCCGGTGCGTCGACGGGCTCCAAGGAAGCGATCGAATTGCGCGACGGCGATCCCGCGCGCTACTTCGGCAAAGGCGTCACCAAGGCGATCGAGCACGTCAACACCGAGATCTGCGAAGCGGTGCTTGGACTCGATGCGACGGAACAGGGGTTGATCGACCGCACGCTGATCGATCTCGACGGCACCGACAACAAGTCGCGGCTCGGCGCCAATGCGCTGCTCGCGGTTTCGTGCGCGGTGGCGAAGGCGGCGGCCGACGAGTGCTCGCTGCCGCTCTACCGGTATCTCGGTGGCGCGGGCGAAATGCAACTGCCGGTACCGCTGATGAACGTCATCAACGGCGGCGCCCATGCGAACAACAAGATCGACCTGCAGGAGTTCATGCTGGTGCCGCTCGGCGCTCCGACGTTCCGCGAGGCGGTCCGCTACGGCGCCGAAGTGTTCCATACGCTGAAGAAAATGATCGATGCGCGCGGGATGCCGACGACCGTCGGCGACGAGGGGGGATTTGCCCCGAACCTGACGTCGAACGAATCCGCGCTGCAGTTGCTGGTCGAAGCGATCGACAAGGCCGGCTACACACCGGGAACCGACATCGCGCTCGCACTCGACTGCGCGGCCACCGAATTCCACCGCGAGGGTGCCTACCGGCTGGAAGCGGAGAACCGCGCGCTGACCGCGAAGGAGTTTGCGGACGTGCTCGCCACGTGGTGCGACCGGTACCCGATCATCAGCATCGAAGACGGCATGGCCGAAGAAGACTGGGACGGATGGAAGTACCTGACCGAACGCCTTGGCACACGCGTGCAGATCGTCGGCGACGATCTCTTCGTCACCAACACGAAGATCCTGCGCGACGGCATCGCGCGGCGCGTCGCGAACTCGATCCTCATCAAGATCAACCAGATCGGGACCTTGTCGGAGACGTTCGCGGCGATCAGCATGGCCAACCGCGCGGGCTATACGGCGATCGTGTCGCATCGCTCCGGCGAAACGGAGGATTCGATCATCGCCGACATCGCGGTGGGAACGAACGCCGGCCAGATCAAGACCGGTTCGCTGTCGCGGTCGGACCGCATCGCCAAATACAATCAGTTGCTGCGCATCGAGGAAGACCTCGGTGACGCCGCGTCATACCCGGGTCGCGCGGCGTTTTTCAACCTGCAGTGACCATGCGCTGGCTGGCCACCATCTTCGCCGTGCTGATCGCCGCGCTGCAGTATCCGATGTGGCTCGGCAAAGGCGGCTGGCTGCAGGTGCGCGCATACGATCGCCAGCTCGCGCAGCAACGCGAAGCGAACGCGCGGCTCAAGGCGCGCAACGATGCGCTCGATGCCGACGTCCGCGATCTCAAGACCGGTACCGAGGCGATCGAAGAGCGTGCGCGGGCCGAGCTCGGCATGATCCGGCAGGACGAAGTGTTCTTCCAGATCCAGAGCGGCGGCGCAGGCGTCAAGCCCGCTGCTGCACAACGTCCGCATGTCGCAGCGCCGCGACATTAGTCGATCGCGGTATCGGCTGCACGACTGACGTTCGGCGTCGGCGACCGAATGAAGCGTGTCGTCAGCCGCCAGAATCCGAGGCTGCGCGACGTGGAGCGCCTGATCGGCTCGTCGCGCGACCGCCGCAAGTCCGGCCGTTGCGTGCTCGAAGGCGCGCACCTGATCGGCGTCTATTGCGAGCGCTTCGGTGCGCCCGACGTGCTCGTCGTCGTCGACGACCAGCACGACGACGATGCGATTGCAGCGAGCATCGCGGCGACAGCGCCTGCCGATGTGCTCGTGGTTTCGCGCGCGCTCTTTTCCGAGATCGCGACGATGCCGCCCGATGTCGGTGCACTTGCCGTCGTGGCGGCGCCAAGGACCCCGGCTGACACGCCCCCGGGCGCGTTCTGCCTGCTGCTCGACGGCGTGCAGGATCCGGGCAACGTCGGGTCGATCATCCGCACGGCGGCTGCGGCAGGCGTCGACCAGGTCGTGATGTCGCCGACGTGTGCGTTCGCGTGGTCGCCGAAGGCGCTCCGCGCGGGTCAGGGCGCGCATTTCCTGACGACGCTGATCGAAGGCGTCCCGCTGGACGGCTGGTGTCGCACGTTTGGCACGCAGGGCGGCCGCGTCGTCGCCTCGGTCGTCGACCCGCACGCGATCACCGTGTACGACGCCGATCTTCGAGGCCGCCTCGCGCTCGCGATCGGCAGCGAAGGCGCCGGTGTTTCCGACGCGGTGCTGGCGCAAACCGATATGCGCGTCACCATCCCGATGGCGCCGGGCAACGAATCGCTGAACGCCGGCG
>DASSEA010000013.1:0-10818 GCA_035696805.1 Casimicrobiaceae bacterium | reverse complement strand
TCGCCGATCTCCGGGCCAAAGGTATGCAGGTCGTCGAGAACGTCGACAAGACGAAGTTCCAGGCCGCGCTGGCGCCGACGTTCGCCGAGTTCGGCAAGAAGTTCGGCCAGGAGAACATCGACCGGATCCGCAACTACAAGTAAGCGACTTACCGATACCCGAACACGCCCGGCAGCCACGCCGACAACGCCGGAAACAGCGACAGGAGCGCGAGCACGCCGAGCTGAGCCCACAGGAACGGCCACAATTCGCGAACCAGCCGCGCGAGCGGCACCTTCGCGACGATCGACGTCACGAACAGCAGTCCCCCCACGGGCGGCGTGATCATCCCCATCGTCAGGTTCACCACGACCAGGATGCCGAACTGCAGGTCGTTGATGCCGAGCGCATGCGCGATGGGCGCGAGAATGGGCACGAGCACGACGATGCCCGGCAGCGGCTCGATGAACACGCCGAACGCGAGCAACAGCAGGTTCACGGCAAACAGGAACGCGAGCGGCGACAGCTGCATCGCGACGATCCACTCGGTGAGCTGCTGCGGAACGCGCGACACCGTCAGTACCCAGGCGAACGCCGCCGACATGCCGATGATGATGAGTACCGATGCGGTCATCAGCGCCGAGCGCGCGAGGATCGCGGGCAGCAGCCGCCACTCGAGCGTCCCGTACACGACGCGTCCCGCGAAGAGCGCATAGAACACGGCGACGACCGACGCCTCCGTCGGCGTGAACGCGCCCGACGCGATGCCCCCGAGGATCAGCGCCGGCAGCACCAGCGCCGGAAGCGCGCGCCAGGTATTGCGCAGATAGTCCCGAAGCAGAAGCCGCTGCGAAGCGCCGCGATAGTTGCGACGCACTGACACGACGTGGTTGATCGCTGCCATCGCCGCGGCGATCAGGACGCCGGGGATGACGCCGGCGATCAGCAACCCGACGAGATTCACGTCGGGATACGCAAGCGCGTAGATGATGACGCTGATCGACGGCGGAATGATCGGGCCGAGGATCGACGTCGCGGCCGTCAGCGCGGCGGCGTATTCCGGCGCGTAGCCGTCGTTGCGCATCATGCGGATCATGATTGCGCCCGGCCCCGCCGCGTCCGCGAGCGCCGAGCCGGAAATCCCCGAAAAGAACGTCAGCGTCAGGATGTTCGTGTGCCCGAGTCCGCCGCGAAAGCGGCCGACGAATTGCGAGGCGAACCGCAACAGCACGTTCGACAGTTCGCCGCCGCTCATCAACTCCGCCGCGAGGATGAAGAACGGCACGGCCTCGAGCGCGAACAGGTCGATGCCGGAGAACAGGTGCTTCGGCAGCGCGACCAGCGGCACGTTGTTCGACCACATCGCCGCGAGCGTCGCGCCGCCGAGTGCGAATGCCACCGGCACGCCGAGCGCGAGCAGCGCGACGCAGCCGATGAACAGCACCGTCACCATGGGCGCTTGCTCATCGTTCGGGCGGCAGCGCAGCGAGCATGGGCGTTCACGCTCGCGTCATATCGGCGTCGAACTCGCCATCGCCCAATACCGCGCGGTGCCGTATGAAGCCGCGTGCCATCACCAGCAGATGGATCGTGAGCAGGGCGAAGCCGATCGGCATGGCGAGATACACGGCACCGACGGGGATCTGCATGACCGGTGTCGTCTGGCCCCAGGTAAGGTTCGCGTAGCGCACGCCGACGACGATCATCACGATGAAGAAAGCGCCGAGGAGCGCGACGACGAGCGCTCGCAACGCCGGCGCGGCGCGCGGCAGCGATTGCTGCAGCGTCTCGATGCCGATGTGGCCGCCATAACGGAGCACGGGCCCCGCACCGATGAACGTGAGCCACACCATCGCGTAGCGCGATGCTTCCTCCACCCACAGGATCGAGTAATCGGTCAGGAACCGCAGCGCGACGTTCGCGAACACCATGACGGCCATCGCCGCCAGCAGCGCGACGACGAGCCAGCGGTTGACGGTCAGCAGCAGGCGATCGAAGGAGACGAACATGCGCGGCGATCGATGTCGGGCGGCGGATTCTCCCACGGCCGGTACGATGCTGCCGCAAAGTGCCGCGATGCGTCACCGTATCGAATCCCCGCCTGCGCGCCATGCGCCCGCAGGTGGGCCGCGTGTCCGTGTCGCATGGGCGGCACGCATGGCACTATAATTGCTCGGTCCGCCCGCATGACGACGCTGACGCACGACGAGTTCGTAGCGATGGATCCGTCTGAAATCTACGCGAAGACCGAACTCGGGTTGCAGGAACTCAAGGAGCGCAAGCTCAACCTGCCGATCACGCTGCGCGGACTCCTGATCCTGATCGACGGCAACCGCACGGTCGCGGAAGTGCTCGTGAAGGCACGCGCATTGAAGCTCGACGAGCGTGCGATGACGGCGCTCGAGCGCGGCGGTCTCATCGCCAAGCGCTTTTCGGCACCGTCCGTTGCGCAAGGTGAAGCGTCGGCCGCGCCGGTTCAGCGGTCCGAGGACGAAGTCGAGCGTTACACGCAGGCGCAACAACTGATGAGCGACGCGATCAACGCGCATCTCGGCTTTCGCGGCTACGGGCTGACGATGCGGTTGCAGAAGACCGCCAACGTCCGGGACCTGCACGACCTCCTTCCGGACTTTGCGAAGGCACTCGTCAAGCGCCTTGGCATCGAACCCGCCACGCCCATCGTCTCGTCGATCGAACGCCTGATCACCGGCACGTGACGTCGCTGCCGCGGCCGCTCGCGGGCATCCGGGTGCTCGAACTGGGCGCGCTGATCGCGGGTCCGTTCTGCGCCAAGCTGCTGGCCGAATTCGGCGCGGACGTCGTCAAGCTCGAACCACCGAAGCTCGGCGACCCGCTGCGCAAGTGGCGCCATCTCGAGCGTGGAACGTCGCTGTGGTGGCACGTGCAGTCGCGCGGCAAGCGCTCGGCAGCCGTCGATCTTCGCACCGCGGAAGGCCAGGCGATTGCGCGAGCCCTGGCGCTCCGCGCCGACATCGTCGTCGAGAATTTCCGTCCCGGCACGCTCGAGGCATGGAACCTGTCGTACGCGTCGCTCGCCGCCGGGAATCCCGGACTCGTCATGGTGCGTATTTCAGGCTATGGACAGACCGGGCCGTACCGCGAGCGACCCGGTTTCGGCGTCATCGGCGAGGCGGTTGGCGGCATGCGATACGTGACCGGCACACCCGACCGCCCACCGTCGCGCGTCGGCGTCTCAATCGGCGATACGCTGTCCGCACTTTATGGCGTGATCGGCGCGCTGTGCGCACTTGAATCGCGTCGCACGACCGGGCGCGGCCAGGTCGTCGACGTTGCGCTCTACGAAGCGGTGTTCTCCGTCATGGAGTCGATGCTGCCGGAATTCGACCGCTTCGACGTGGTGCGCGAGCGCACCGGCTCGATTCTTCCTGGCATTGCGCCGACGTCCGCGTACCGCTGCGCGGACGGCAGCTTCGTGCTGATTGCCGCCAATGGCGATTCGATCTTCCGGCGGCTGTGCGGCGCGATGGGTCGCGCCGATCTTGCGAACGATGCAGCGCTGGCGCACAACGACGGCCGCGCGGCGCGCCAGCAATGGCTCGACGAACAAATCGAACGCTGGACGCAAGCGCGCTCGCCCGACGACGTCGTGCAGGCGCTGCAGGCCGCGGACGTTCCGGCGTCGAAGATCTATACGATTCGCGACATCGTCGACGACGCGCAGTACAAGGCGCGGGAGATGATCCGCGAGATCGAACTCGCCGACGGTAGCCGACTGAAAGTGCCCGGAGTCGTGCCGAAGCTCTCGGCGACGCCGGGAGGATTCGACGGCGGCGGTCCGGCGCTCGGCGAGCACACCGACGACGTGTTGCGCGAAATCGGCTATGACGCCGCGGCGATCGACGCGTTGCGCACGCGCGGCATCGTCAAGTGATTGCCTGCCGCCGCCGGCGCGGGCAAAGGATTCGAAAACTCAGGAAAGCCCCGATCGACGCGAGCGCGATCGCGAACGCCATCGGCCGCGAGGTTCCGTCGAAGGTGATGCCGACGACGAGCGCCGCCGTCGACGCGAGCAGAAACTGACCGAACGACATCAGGGACGACGCGCTGCCGGCGATCTTGGGAAACGGCGTCAATGCGCCGGCGGTCGCGGGCGGCATCGTCAGCATGAACGCGACCATGTAGGCGAACATCGGGACGACGATCGCGACGGGGTGGTCGGCGCCGGCTAGCGCAAGCGTCCCGAGCACGCTCCCGGCAACCACCATCAGGAGCGTACCCGCGCGCACCATCCGCTCGATTCCGACGCTGCGCACGAAGCGGCTGCCGATCATCGACCCGGTGATGTTGCCGAGCATCACCGTTCCGAACAGCCAGCCGAATCCACGCTCGCTCTCGCCGAGGACGGACACGAACACGAACGAACTGCCGGCGAGAAACGCGAACAGCCCGCTGAATCCGAACGCCGCGACGAGCACGTAGCCGGTGAAGGCGCGCGAACGGATCAGTTGCCGGTAATTCGAGAGGATCACGGCGGGTCGCGTCGCGCGCGCGTCGGGTTGCACGAGCGTTTCGGGCAGCATCTTCCGGACGAACCACCAAAGCAGCGCGCCGTAGAGCGCCACGAGCACGAAGTTCGCCTGCCATCCCAGCAACACGTGCACGTGACTGCCGAGGATCGGGGCGACGACCGGCGCGATGCCGAGCACGATGCCCATCAAGGCCAGGACGTGCGCCGCCTGCTCGCCGCTGTAGAGATCACGCACGACCGCGCGCGGGACGACGGCGATCGACGCAAGCGACGCCGCCTGGACGAGGCGCGCGCCGATCAGCACGAAGACGTTGCGCGACAGAGCGCATGCCACCGAAGCGAACACGAACACCGCAAGTCCGCCGAGCAGAGCGGGCCGCCGTCCGATGCGATCGGACAGCGGTCCGGCGAAAAGCTGCGCGATGCCCCACCCGTACATGTAGACGGACAGCGTCAACTGCACCTGTTCGGGTGTCGCGGCGAGCGCCTGCGTCATCGACGGCATCGACGCAAGGTAGATGTCCATCGCGAACGGCGACACGGCGATCAGCGCGCCGAGCAACACCGTCATTCCGCTCGAGTCCGCTTTCACGGCGAATGCCGGGAACCGGCCACCACGCGGCCGGGCCGCGCAGCAGCCCTGCGTTGTCCGATCAGATGCAGCGGCCGCCGTCGACTTCCAGGCACGCGCCGGTGATGAACGCCGCCTCGTCGGACGCGAAAAACACGGCCGCGGCGGCGATGTCCGTCGGCTGCGACAGCCGTCCGAGCGGTATCGTCGCGATGAATTGCGCGCGCTTCTCGGGCGTGTCCTCGCCCATGAAGTCGGCCAGCATCGCCGTTTCCCCGGCGACCGGATTGATGATGTTCACGCGAATGTTGTCGCGCGCGAGTTCGGCGGCCATCGACCGCGACGTCACGATCGCCGCGCCCTTGCTGCCGTTGTACCACGTGAGCCCGGGCCGCGGGCGCACGCCAGCCGTCGATGCGATCGTGATGAACGCGCCGCCATGCTGCGCGCGGAAGTGCGGCACCGCGTGCTTCGCCGTCAGGTACAGGCTCTTCACGTTGACTTGGTAGATGCGGTCGAACATCGCTTCCGGAACGTCGAGCATCGGCTGGTTGCGATGCGTCGTCCCGGCATTGTTGACGACGACGTGCAGGCCGCCGCAAGCGTCCAGCGCACACCGCACCATCCGCGCGACGTCGGCGTCCCGCGCGACGTCACCGGCGCAGGCCGTTGCGTGGCCGCCCGCCGCGCTGATTTCGCTCGCGATGGCGGCGGCGCCCGCCTCGTTCACGTCGTTGACGACGACGCGCGCGCCTTCGGCGGCAAAGCGGCGCGCGATGCCGGCGCCGAATCCCGACGCTGCGCCCGTCACGATGGCAACCTTGTGTTCGAGCCTCATGCGTCTCCTGCCAGCGCTGGCTGAACGTTTGGCTGAGCGCGCCGCGTGGCGCGCGCGAGACAGAAACCGGCGACATCGGTCATGCCGATCGCGATTCGATACAGCGGATGCGCCGCCGCTGGAAAGCGACCGACCAATGCGATGGCCAGCAGGATCACCGCGGGACCGGCGACGCGCAACGGCCACGTCGCAAGCGAGGCGAGGACCGTCGATCCGAGCCAGCGGTACACCGGATGACGGATCCGCACGACGCCGGGCGTCGCGTAGTAGCGCGCCTTCGCCTGCCCGGTGGACACGAGGAGCTGCACGAGCCAGCGAAAGCCGGTGTCGTTGTGATGCGTACAAAGCCGCGCGTCGAGCGCGTCGATCGCAACGCCCGCATCGCACGCGCGCTCGTACAGCACGGTTTCGCCGAATCGCCCAAATCGCGGATCGAAGCCACCGAGCCGGGTGAAGACGTCCCGGCGGATCGCGCAGTTGGCGCCCAGCGTGAAATTGCCGCGCGCAAACGCACGCGCTTCGTGCACGTCGTTGTTGCCGCCAATCAGGATCCCGAGCCGCGTGCGCGCGTGATTCGCGCGGCGTCCGCAGATGATCGCGCACTCCCGGTGCTGCGCGACGTGTGTCGCAAGCGCGCGCAACGCGCCGGATTCGAGCACCGTGTGGCCCTCGATGAAGAACAGGTAGTCGCCCGAGGCGGCGCGCGCGCCCGCGTCGAACAGCGCAATCTCGGTGTCGACCGATTCGAAATCCGCATCGATGGCGATGACGCGGTCGCAGCGCGCGAGGCATGCATCGCCCTCCCGCAGCGACCGGGCATCGGTGATCGCTATCACTTCATAGCGATCGCGCGGAAAGTCCTGTCGGAGCGCGGAGTCGACGGCGCGGACGCCGGCATCGCGACAGTCGTAAAGCGGCACGACGATCGAGATCAGTGGTGACGACGCGCCGCTTCGCGGCATAACCACATCGTGCGCGAGGAAGGATGCGCGCTGCGCCGTCATCGTTCAAACGCCGGCGACGGGCGTTGCAGGACGCGCGAGCGGCGTGCGTCCGCGCGCCAGCGGCGGTGTCAACGCGCCCGCGATGATCTTCGCGAGGCGCCGCTGGCTCGGTTCCGACGGGTGCAGTCCGTCGTTGGAGAACATCTCCGGCCGCGGCGAGAAATGGATGGGAATGTGCATCACGTTCGGCACGCGGTGCAGCGCTTCGCGCGCAACAGCATCGAACTTGCGCACCCGATAGCCGACGATCCATCGCAGCGGCCGCCGCAGTTTCGGGAACGCGTCGAGCGGCGGAAGCCCGACGTAGCCGATCACCGCTTCCGGAGAATGCACGCGCAGGTCGCGCACGAGTTTCAGCAACTGCCGGCGGAAGCGTCCGCTGCGCTCGAGCTTCAGCACGTCGTTGACGCCGACCGACAACACGATCGCGTCGAAGCGCTGCGGCGGCAACATCGGGACGACATCCCGCCGCACGCGACGCGCACCGGCACCGATCATTCCGGCGGCATGCCAGTTGATCTCGCGCGCGAGGCGCCCCGACATGAAACGCGCGACGTGCCCGACCGTCGATTGCTGGATGCGCCGCGCGCCGACACCGGCGATGATCGAGTCGCCGATCGCGAGCAGATGCAGAGGCTCGCCGCGACCGATGCGGCCCTGCGGTGGCCCGACCGCGGGAACGAGCTGCAGCGCGTGACGCCGCAATGCGAACGCCTGCGAAAGGATTACTGGAAAGAGCGAGTACACGACGAGCCTGCCCACGAGCTTTTGCACCAGGCGCGCCGGCGTCAACGTTTCCGATTTAGGCGGAGAATCGGCGCCGGGCGTCGCAGGCGCCGTGGAGCGTGGGGTGGACACGCGGTCAGCCATGGCGCAGCACCACCGTCTTCAGCGTCGTGAATCCGTACAGTGCCTCGAAGCCCTTTTCGCGGCCATGACCCGAATGCTTGACCCCGCCGAACGGCAATTCAACGCCGCCGCCGGCACCGTAGTTGTTGATGAACACCTGTCCGCTTTGCAGTGCGCGTGCCATGCGCAACTGGCGCGCACCATCGCGCGTCCAGACGCCAGCGACGAGGCCGTAGTCGGTCGCATTGGCGAGCGCGATCGCGTGCGCCTCGTCGTCGAACGGCATCGCCGCGAGCACCGGGCCGAACACCTCATCGCAGGCGACGCGCGCATCGATGGGCACGTCGCGCAGCAGCGTTGGCGCGACATAGAAGCCCCGGGAGGGTGCATCGTCGGCGATGCGTCCAGCCGCGACGGTTGCGATGCCGCGGGTGTTGGCGTCGGCCAGGAAATCGCGCACGCGCGCCAGTTGCGACGCGCGGATCAGTGGGCCGCAATCGCGATCGGCGAGCGCCGGGCCTGCAATGAGGCGAGAGAATCGGTCACCGAGCGCGTCGAGCGTTCGTTCGTACGCCGCGCGCTCGACGAGCAGCCGCGAGCCGGCACTGCACGTCTGCCCGGCGTTCTGGACGATCGCATTGACGATCGCCGGCAGCGCGGCCTCGAGATCCGCGTCCGCGAACACGACCTGGGGCGACTTGCCGCCGAGTTCCAGCGTGACGGGGCAATGTCGCGCGGCCGCGGACGCAGCGACCGACGCGCCGGTGGCCGGCGAGCCGGTGAACGACAGATGGTGAATGCCCGGGTGTGCGACCAGCGCCGCCCCGGCTTCGACGCCCAAGCCGGTCACGATGTTCAGTACGCCATCGGCGAGACCGGCCTGCGCCGCGAGTTCGGCGACGCGCAACAGCGACAGGCACGCGTCCTCCGCGGGTTTCACGACGCAGACGTTTCCGGCCGCCAGCGCGCCACCGACGGAACGCCCGAAGATCTGCAACGGATAGTTCCACGGAATGATGTGGCCGGTGACGCCATGCGGCTCGCGCCACGTGAGAACGCTGTAGCCGGATGCGTACGGAATCGTCGTGCCGTGCAACTTGTCCGGCGCGCCCGCGTAGAACTCGAAGTATCGCGCACAGGCGGCGGCGTCCGCGCGCGCTTGCGCGAGCGGCTTGCCGCAATCGCGCGCTTCGATCAACGCCAGTTCGTCCGCATGGCGCGTGATCGCCGCTGCCACACGTGCGAGCGCGCGGCCGCGCTCGGCCGGGGCGAGCGCGGTCCAGCCGGTCCGCGCCCGGTCCGCGGCGTACACGGCCGCGTCGATGTCCGCAGCGCCGCCGCGAGCGATCGCCGCAAACGGCGTGCCCTCGGACGGATCGAGCATCGGTAGCGTTCGCTCGTCGCGCGACGCGACGAAGCGATTGCCGATGAAGTGGCGCGCGGGAACCGTCAGCGCCGGCCAGCGGAGCTCCGGCGCGTTCAATGGGCCCTTGGCTTGAACTTCCACGCGAGCGTCGTCTCGTCGACGCGCGGCACGTACGTGATCCCGTTACGCGCCGCCCATGTGTTCACCTGGAAATGCAGCGGGACGATGCCGGTGTCGTTGATGACGATCTCGGTCGCGCGTTGCAGATACGCCGCGCGCTTGACGTCGTCGACCGTCTGCAGCGCATCCTCGGTGAATGCGTCGACCTTCGGGTTGGAGTAGCGTCCGCGATTGGTGCCGCCGAAACCGCGGTCCTTGTTGTACGTCATCAGCAGCGCCTTGAGCGACGACGACGCTTCACCGGTGCCGGTGCTCCAGCCGAGCAGCATCGTGCTGAACTTGAGCTCGGTTGCCTGCGGAAAATAGGTTGCCGAGGGCATCGCCGTGACCTTCGTCGGAATGCCGATGCGGGTCCACATCTGTGCGATCGCCTGCGCGATCTTCGCATCGTTGACGTAGCGATCGTTGGGCGAATGCAGCGTCACGCCGAAACCATCGGGCCACCCTGCCTCGGCAAGAAGTCTTTTCGCGCCGTCGGGATCGAACGCTTCGACCTTCAGGTTGGGCGTCGCGCCGAACAGGAAATCGGGAACAAGCTGCCCCGACGGCACGGCCTCGCCTTCCATGACGCGCTGCACGATCGCCTTGCGATCGATCGCTTTCGACAGCGCCTTGCGCACGCGGGCGTCCTTCAGCGGATTGCGCTCGAGCGGACGGCCGTCCTTGTCCGTGACGAACGGCGATGCATCGCGGTTGCTGTCGAGATGGATGTAGATCAGGCGGTCGACGACCTCGCGGAACATGCCGAAGCGCTTGTCCTGCTTGAGGCGTGCAATATCCGCCGTCGGCACCGACTCGATGACGTCGACGTCGCCGGCGAGCAGTGCCGCGACGCGCGCCGCGTTTTGCGGGAGCAGGCGCATCGTGACGCGATCCCACGGCGTCTTGCCGCCCCACCAGCCGTCGAAACGTTCGAGTTCGATGCGATCGCCCTTGGCAAAGCGAACGAGCTTGTACGGACCCGTGCCGTTGGCGGCCTTGCCCGAATTGAAGTCGTCGGTCGACGCGTTCTCGGAGCCCTTGGAGATGATCGCCACCTGCGTGAGATCCGACGGCATCAGCGGATACGGGGTCGCCGTGTGAAAACGGATCGTGAGCGGATCGACGACCTCCACTTGGGTGATCTGTTTCGTATAGGCCGTAAAGGGCGACGGGCTGTTCGGAACTTTCGGGATGCGGTTGATCGACGCGACGACATCCTCTGCCGTGAAGTCGCCGCCGTCGTGGAACTTCACGCCTTTGCGCAGCGTGAACTCCCACGTCGTCGGTCCCACCGCTTTCCACTGCGTCGCGAGCCCCGGTTCCAGCTGCTCCTTCTCGTTGCGCTGTACCAGATGGCCGTAGACGTGCTGCGACAGATTGATGTTCGGCGTGAGGTTGTGATAGTGGGGATCGAGCGACGTCACGTCCGTCGAAAGACCGATCGTCAGGTTGGCGGCATACGCGCGCATGCCGGCGAGCGCGAACAGCACGACGAAGGCAAGGCGCAGGAATCGCATCGAAAACCCCGGGCGGCGAAAA
>DASSEA010000012.1:0-5076 GCA_035696805.1 Casimicrobiaceae bacterium | reverse complement strand
GCCTTCACCGGCGTTCGCGGCGTCGTCAGCCTTGCGGCAGCATTGAGCATTCCGGTCGCGCTCGCCGCGAACGTCGCATTCCCGGGGCGGGATCGCGTGCTCGCCAACACGTTCACCGTGATCGTCGTGACGCTGGTTGCGCAGGGATTGACGCTGCCTTTCGTCGTGCGAAGACTCGGGCTCGACCGGCTCGGGAGCGAGGAACGCAAGGAACGGAAACTGCGCGAGGCGAACGCACGGCTCGAGACCGCGCGCGCGGGACTCGATCGACTCGCAGGCGTCGTGGCCGAGCACCGGATTGCGGACGAGCTGCTGCAGCCGTGGCGATCGCGTCAGGAGCAGCGGATCGCGCAGCTAGCCGACGCGCGCGATCCGGACGGCGAAGGGCTCGCGCAGGCGCGCAGCCTGAACCGCGTCGAACTCGCCCTGATCGGCGCGGAGCGCGAGCGTCTTAACGCGCTGCTGCGCGAAGACCAGATCAGCGACGAAATTCGCCGTCGGATCGAACGCGATCTCGACCTCGACGAGGAGCGGCTGCGGCGCAACGCGAGGGGCATCGTCGCCGACGATTGAGCCGCCGACGGCTATACTGGCTCACGCCGCTGCGGGCGCGTCACCGGCCGCGCGGAACATCATCCGACCAGGGAGAGGAACGATGGATGCCAGTCGATTCAACGTCGTGCAGTATCGACGTCGCGTGTTTGCGTTGGCCGCCGCAGGGCTCGTGTGGGCCGCGCCGCACGCGATCGCGCAGGGCAGCGACGACCAGTACGACTTGACGATCCGGATGGAAATTCCCGGCATGCCGATGGCCATGCCGCCGATGTCGCAACGGCTTTGCGTACGGAAAGGCGCGAACGACAGCGACTATATTCCGCAGCGCGAAAACTGCCGCGTCAGCGACGCCGTGCGCGCAGGATCACGCCTCACGTTCAAGATGACGTGCACCGGGACCAACGCGATGAGCGGTACCGGCGACTTCGTGTTCTCGGCGACGGGGTACGACGGCCAGATGCGCCTGCGCGGCAAGATGGACGGGCAGGACATGGACATGACGCAGCACATCGCCGCGCGAAGAAGCGGCGCCTGCACGGCATCGAAGTAGGAGCGAGCGACGCGGAACCGAGGTAGCCGCGCATCGCGCGCCCGCTAGGCGAGCGCGCGACGTCGTGCAAGTGCTAGAAGCGCCGGCGCGCCACGGGCGCCGGACCCCGCGTTTCGAGGTGGCGGAACGTGATGCGCCCTTTGCTGAGATCGTACGGCGAGATCTCGAGCGAAACCTTGTCGCCCGCGATGATGCGGATGTGATTCTTGCGCATCTTGCCGGCGCTGTAGGCGACGAGATCGTGACCGTTGTCGAGCGTGACTCGATAACGCGAGTCGGGCAGCACTTCGGCCACGACACCGTTCATCTCGAGCACTTCTTCCTTTGCCAAGGCCTGGTCCTCTAGTCCGCGGAGCGGATGTTGGAAGCCTGCTGGCCCTTGGGGCCGGTCGTGACGTCGAAGCTCACGCGCTGGCCTTCCTTGAGCGTCTTGAAGCCTTGTTCCTGAATCGCGGAGAAATGTGCGAAGAGATCCTTGCCGCCATCCGCGGGCGTAATGAAGCCGAACCCCTTCGAATCGTTGAACCACTTGACGGTACCTGTTGCCATGTCCTGATGTCCTGATAAAAGATGAAAAAAGGGGAGCGCCCCTTGGCGAGAGGGCGAAGATCAAGATGGCAGGTGAGGAGAAGAAGCGGTCGCGGAACTGCGACTGCCAAAGGCCAGCAACGGCACTGCTTGAAGATCGCTACCCGATATTATGCAGGAAAATCATCGCCGTGGCAATCGAGACTCGCGCGCCCGTCACGGTTCGGTGCGGTCCGCGGTGACCACTACGATTCCGGCGCCTCGGCAAAACGGCCCCGTTTATCGGCCCGCTCAGAAACGCGCGTGGATCCAATCGGCGCCGAGCAGCGTTTCACGGTCGCGGCCAATGGGGCCTACAACCGTGACGCCGAGCGGAAGGCCGCCGGGACCGCGCGCGATCGGCACGTGAACGCAGGGCACGTGCAGCAGCGTCCACATCCGGTTGAACAGCGGGTCGCCGGTCGCACCGATGCCGGCCGGAGCCTCCCCCGGCGCGCTCGGCGCGACGAGGACGTCAAGGCCTTCGAATACCTGCGGCAGCATCGCGCGGCAGCGCGTCGCCAGCGACCGCGCGTTGTCGTACTGCGCCGGCGACACCGCGAGCCCTGCGTCGATCATCGTGATCATCTCGGCGCTCAGCGCGTCGCGCCGCACGAGCCGCTCGTACGACAGCGATTGCGCGACGTCGCGCACCATGATCGTGACCTGCGCGGCGGCGAGCCCCGCGAAATCGGCGGGCAACGTCACGTCGCGAACGTTCGTGCCCGACGCACGCAACCGTTTGCCGACGTCGTCGAACAGCGTGGTCGTTTCCGGCCGCGCGCGGTCCCACTCGAACGTGCGACATACGCCGATGCGCGGCGCGTCGGATGTCGCGCGGGAAATCGCGAGTTCGTCGCGACCACTCAGCGCCGCGGCGAAAAGCGCGACGTCCGGAACGCTGCGTGCAAACCCGCCGACCGTATCCAGCGTGTCGGAGATCAGCTTGACGCCGACGCGGCAGATCGTGCCGAACGTCGGCTTGTACCCGACTGCGCCGCAATACGCAGCCGGACGTACGATCGAACCCGCGGTCTGCGTGCCGAGTGCCAGCGGAACCATCCAGTCCGCGACGGCGGCGGCGGACCCGGACGACGATCCGCCCGGCGTGTGACGCGCGTCGTGGGGATTGCACGTCGGGCCCGGATGAAACGTCGCGAATTCCGTCGTCACCGTCTTGCCGACGACGATCGCGCCCGCCGCGCGGGCGAGCGCGACGCTCGCGGCGTCACTCGCTGGCCGATGTCCCGCGTAAATCGGCGAGCCGTAGCCCGTGGGCATGTCGAACGTGTCGAACAGGTCCTTGACGGCGATCGGCAGCCCATGCAGCAACCCGGAAACCGGGCGTGCGTCGAGCTCCCGTGCACGCTGCATCGCCTCGTCGAGCGCGAGATGCGTCCAGGCATGCACGACGGATTCGCGCTCGCGGATACGCTCGATGCAATCGTTCAGCAGCGCCGCTGCCGTGATCGCGCGGGTCGCGAGCTTGTGCGCGGCGTCGGTGGCGGAAAGGCGATTCAGGTCTGACACGTCAGCTCCATTCGCGAATCAGTTCGCCGTAGATCGCGACCGACTGCTCGACGCGATCGACGAGGCAGTATTCGTCGGTCTGATGCGCGAGCTGCGGTTCGCCCGGGCCGAGCACGCAGATCGGAACGTCGCGGTACACGGCGTTCAACACGGCGGCATCGGTGAAATACGTCGCGCTCCGCGGTTGCGGCCGCTCGCCGACATGCGGCGCCGCCGCGTCGAACACCCGCTGCATCCACGGTGCCGCGGGATCGGAGTAGATCGCCTCGACGTCGACGATCGGCACCATTTCGACGGCGTCGCCGAGCGCCTGCTGCAGCCTGCTGCGCAAGCTCACGTGGTCCTGGCCCGGAATCGTGCGGATATCGATGCCGATCGTCGCGCGGTCAGGCACGGAATTGATGTTGAGGCCCGCGTGCAGCGTTCCGACGTTGAGCGTCGGACCACCCATCAGGTGATGCGATTCGACGTCGAAATCGAACGTGCGCAACGCGTCGACGGCACGCGTCGCCTTGTAGATCGCGTTGTCGCCGCGTTCGGGCATCGATCCGTGTGCAGTGACGCCCGACGTTCGCGCTTCGAGCCATAGCGCCCCCTTGTGCCCGACGAGCGGGTAGTTGGCCGTAGGTTCGCCGACTAGCAGCGCGCCGACCTTTCCGAGCAACTGCGTATGCTGCGCGAGGTACGCCGCACCGCCGCAACCGCACTCTTCGTCGGCGGTGATCACGAGCGTCGCGCCCGGCGACTGCCGCAATCGCTCGGCATGCTCGATCGCGGCGACGACAAACGCCGCGACGCCGCTTTTCATGTCGCTCGCACCGCGGCCGTAGAGGCGCCCGCCTTCGAGGCTCGCTCCGAAGGCGTCCCGCTTCCACGGCGCGGCGCCAAGCGGCACCGTATCGATGTGACCGGTGAAGCCGAGTGGCGGCTTGTCCATCGCGCGACCGATGCGCGCGACGAGGCTCGTGCGCGTAGGTGCGAATGCGGCGTAATCCACGTGGAATCCAGATGCCTCGAGCAGCGATCCGAGGTACGCCGCGCATTCCTGCTCCGCACCCGGAGGGTTGATCGTGTTGAACGAGAGCAGTTTTTGCGTGAGTTCGACGGCGTCGGGGAGGTGCTTCATCGAGGGCCTCTTCAATGCGGCGCGCGGCCGTTGCCGGCGGCGACGGGTTCACGCAAGTGGCACGCAACGACATGCGCCGGCGCGACCTCCGCGAGTTTCGGCTCCTCGTGGCGGCAGCGGTCGAACGCGTACGGACATCGCGTGTGGAAGCGACAGCCGGCAGGCAGGTCCATGGGACTCGGCACGTCGCCGGAGAGTATCAACCGCTTGCGGCGTACGGTGGGATCCGGCACCGGAACCGCGGACAGCAGCGCCTCGGTATACGGGTGCAGCGGATTGTCGAACAGCGCGCGCGTCGTCGTCAGTTCCACGATCCGGCCGAGGTACATGACCGCAACGCGATGGCTGATGTGCTCGACGACCGCGAGGTCGTGCGCGACGAACAGATACGACAGGCCGAACGCCTGCTGCAGGTCGACGAGCAGGTTGATCACCTGCGCCTGCACCGAAACGTCGAGCGCCGAAACCGGTTCGTCGCAGACGATGAGCCGCGGGTTCGGCGCGAGCGCGCGCGCAATGCCGAGCCGTTGCCGCTGACCGCCGGAGAACTCGTACGGGTACCGCATCATCTGGTCGGCCCGCAGCCCCACGCGCTCGAACAGCGCGCGCACGCGTTCGCCGATGGCGGCGCCGGATGCCGATTCGAAATTGCGTATCGGCTCGGCGACGATGTCGGCAGCGCGCATGCGGGGATTGAGCGATGCGTACGGGTCCTGAAACACCGCCTGCAATTCGCGGCGAAACGGCC
>DASSEA010000011.1:0-6106 GCA_035696805.1 Casimicrobiaceae bacterium | reverse complement strand
GCACTCGAAAGGCGGTAGCGCGTGCCCGCGGACGGCGCCGTCCGCTCGTTGACAGGAGGAAACGATGGCGAAGTACGGCAAGAAGGCGCAGGACAAGGTGGAAAAAGCGATGCACGAGCGCAAGCGCGGAACGCTGAAGAGCGGCAGCTCGGGCAAGAAGGTGAAGAGCCGCAAGCAGGCGATCGCGATCGGTCTGTCCGAGGCGCGGCGCGAAGGCGGCAAGGTGCCGAAGAAATCGGCAAAGAAGTCCGCGAAGAAGTCCTCGCGGAAGTCGGCGAAGTCGACGCGCAAGACCGCGCGCAAATCGACCCGCAAGACGTCGACTAAGCGCTCGCGAAAGTCCGCGAAGAAGACCGGCCGCAAATCGACCAAGCGCTCGACGAAGAAATCGTCATGATGCGCGCGGGGTTCGGCCGGTAATCGAGGCTACCGGCGCACGCGGCCTGTCTCTTACGTTTCGACGCGGTTGCGGCCGCGTTGCTTGGCACGGTAAAGCGCGCCATCGGCCCTGGCGAACGTCTGCATGATCGTTTCGCCCGGCATGTATTGCGCAACGCCGATCGACACCGTGAGGCGCCCGATCAAGCGGGAAATCGGCAGCTCCAGCCCGCTGATGCGCTCGCGCAACCGCTCGGCATCGACGACGGCACCGGCGAGCTGCGTATTGCGGCAGATCTGGACGAATTCCTCGCCGCCGTAGCGGCCGAACACATCGGTCGTTCGCAATTCCTGTTGCACGGCGAGCGCAAACGCGCGCAACACTTCGTCGCCGGTCAGGTGGTCGAACTCGTCGTTGTAGCGCTTGAACAGGTCGAGATCGATGACGCAGATCGACAGCGGCTCGCTCAAGACGTCGGCCCGCTGCTTCGCGTCCTCCATCGCCGCCAGCAGCGCGCGCCGGTTGAAGACGCCAGTCAGGTCGTCGCGACGCGCGCGCTCTTCGATGTGCTCGAGGCGCAGGCTCGCCTCGCTCAACCCGCGTTGCAGCCGCTTGATGCGGCCGCCGATGAACACGAACCACGGTACGGTCACGCCCAGCACGATGAACTGCAGCAAATCGAGGCGCAAAACGGCGATGTCGTGGACGGTCGCGTACCGCAGCGCGATCACAATGGCAAAGGCCACGAGCGACGTCGCGGCGAGCATCGCGAGATGCCTGCCGCTGTGGCGAAGCATTCCGAACATCAGCGCCACGAAAAAGAACGCCGTGAATACCACGCGCGTATCCGGCGCACGGTATACGACGAAAAGCATCGTGAACGACGCCGCGAGGAATTGCCAGGACGTGAGACTCGGATCGGCGACGCGCAGGTTCAGTCCGGACAGGAACAGCGCGGAAAATGCGGCGATCAGCGCGCCGACGATCGCAGCGGCCTGAACGAACGTTGCCCCGTCGATCCTGCCTTGCGTGAGGAAGAGTCCCAGGACCACCAGGTACAGCGTCGAGAACGCGCTGGCGGACAGGAACCTGCGCAGGCGCAGCCGTTGTTTCGACGCGTCGCCGACCTGCGTTTCGCCGCCCTGGATGACCTGCACTGCAGTCGCCATTTGACGCTAGGAAAGCGAATCGGCAAGCTTGCGCAACGTTCGCCGGGCGTCGCTCTCGATGGGCTCGCCGTGCGACACGAGAATGCGCTTCATGCCATCGATTGCCGCCCAGTGCAGCAGTTGGGCGCGGAGCGCGTGACGGTCCTTGACGAGCACGCGTTTCACGACGTGAGGAATGCGCGCCTCGTCACCTGCAAATCCCATCAGACGCAACAGCGCACCGCCCATGCCGCCGGCATTGCGCACGTTGCCGACGAGATCGTTCAGCACGAGGGTCGTGCCGCCATTCTTGCGCACGACGAGTGCCGCCTCGTGCTCGCGGGTTCCCGCGACGGCGACAAATTCGACGGCGGCGTCGCCGAAGGCAGGCGTCGTCGTGTCGACCGCAACGGCTTTCTGCACGCGCTCGCGCGCACCTGCGGGCGCAACGACCTGCAGATCGGGAAAGCGGGCCTTCCAGGCGGGTGCGTCGAGCCGGTGATGACCGTTCGGCACGATCAGAAATGCCGGCCGGCCGAACGCCTCGAGCACCGCCATGTTGTCGTCGTCGAGTGCAATCGCGCTCCAAACGATGAGCCGCTTGTCCCGCAGGCGGACGACCGTCATTCGCCGTGGGAGGTGCACGAGCGGCATGCGCAGGTCGGCGACGGCGGTCATGATGTCGTCGTCGATCGCGGTCAGCCGGCCGTGGGTCGGCACCTTCCAGCGTCGGTTGGGTGCGCTCATGACGTGCTGCAGCGACGCAAGATGAAAAAGGCCCGCGCTAAGGCGGGCCTTCCAGATGCACCGGAACGATTTAGTTCGTTTTCGCGACCGCGAGGTTGGTTTGCGGCGCCGATGAAGGAGCCCTCTCGCCAGCCTGCTTCACCTGCTTGGCGGTTGCCTTCGCCACGACGGGCGCTGGCGCCTTGCTCGCGGCCGGCGGGGACGCCAGCCCGAGTTGGGCAGGAGGTGTCGCGGACGCCATGGTGACGTCGTTGTATTCGCATGCCGAGCCGATCGAGGGTGCCAAACCGAACAGGGCAAGCGCCGTTCCGATCAGGATTCTCTTCATGGATCACCTCCTTTCGAAATTGACCAGCGGCCAATGTGCCCCGGGCGGCGGCCGTTGTCAACCTCGAAGCCACGCGTCAGACTCGACGCCACGCGTGCCTGGTTGATTGAGCATGCAAGACGATCAGCATCCCTCAAGTCCAATCCGGTTATTACGGCGTCTCGCGGCCGGTGCGAGCGGCTACTCGTTCAAGGAATGGAAAGGCACGTTCTATCCGAACGACATCAAGCCGGACGCGATGCTCGCGTGGTACGCGGAGCGCCTCGGCACCGTCGAGATCAACAACACGTTCTACCGGATGCCGCGCACCGCGATGCTGGAGGCGTGGGCGGCAACGACCCCGGAACACTTCCGATTCGCGATCAAGGCGTCGCGGCGCATCACGCACATCGCGAGACTCAAGGCCGAATCCGCGGCCGATCCGCTCGGCTTCCTGTACAAGAACCTCGCCGCGCTGGGCAGCAAGCGGGGACCGGTGCTGTTCCAGTTGCCGCCGAACCTCAAGAAGGACGTGCCGCGCCTGACGACGTTCCTGAGCCTGTTGCCGACCGATCATCGGGCCGCGTTCGAATTCCGGAACGACACCTGGTTCGCGGACGATGTCTACGATGCGTTGCGAAGCGCCGGCGCCGCGCTATGTCTCTCCGAGCGCGAGGACAATGCGCCCCCGCCCATGGTGGAAACGGCGCCGTGGGGTTATGTGCGGCTGCGACTCGAGGCCTACAGCGACGACGAGCTGCGGCGCTGGTCCGAGCGGCTCGCCGCGACGTCGTGGTCGAACATCCACGTGTACTTCATGCACGAACCGACGGCGCCTGCGTATGCGCGCACGTTGATGGGCTTCGGCGGCAGCGCGGCCTGAACGCGTGTCGATTCAGCCGCCGGATCGCGAGATGCCCATGCAGCGCCGTTCGTATTGCTGCGTGAGTGTCTTGCGCCGTTGTGCCGTCGATGCCGATTCGCTGCGACCGCGGCGCGCGTCGCGCGCGGCTTCGCTCGCCAGGCGGCGCCGTTCGTCCTGCAACTGCGTGCAGACGGTGGCGCTGTTGACGGCGGGTCCGGCGTCCCCCGGCACCTTCAAGGCCTTGCCACCCCGTGCGCAGGGCGCGTCCGCGTAGATCGTCTTGCCGGCATCGTCGACGCACTTGTAGACCTGCGCGTGGGCGGTCGAGATCGGAAACGCGATCGCGGCAACGACGACGAGGCGATGTCGCGCGAGCATTGGACGCATTCCGCTGCCGCGTCACCCGAGCGCGTGCTCGAGATCGTCGATGAGATCGTCCACGTGCTCGATGCCGATCGAGAGCCGCACGAGGTCGGGCGGGCATTGCGTGCCGGGACCTTCGACGCTCGCGCGGTGCTCGGCGAGGCTTTCGACAGACCCGAGCGACGTCGCGCGCTTGAAGACGCGCAGGCGGCTCGTGAATGTCTTTGCGGCCTCGTCGCCGCCTCGCAGCCGCACCGACATCATTGCGCCACACCCCCCTTTCATCTGCTTCGCCGCCGTGGCGTGTCCGGCATGCGATGCGAGTCCGGGATAGATTACGTGCGACAGGCGGTCGTGCGATTGCAGCCGCTCGGCGATCATCTGCGCGTTGGCGCACGCGGCGGCGACACGCAGATGCAGCGTGCGCATCCCGCGCAGAAGCAGCCACGCTTCGAACGAACCAAGGATGGCGCCACCGGCACTTCGCACGCCGCGAATCCGTTCCCAGAGTTCGTCGCCGCGCGCGGTAGCCAGTGCACCCGCGACGACGTCGGAATGGCCGTTGAGATACTTGGTGGCCGAATGCATGACGAGGTCGGCGCCCAGTTCGATCGGTCGCGTCAACATCGGCGTCGCCGCGGTCGAATCCACGCAGACGACCGCGCCAACCTCGCGCGCCAAGTCGCTCGCAGCAGCGATGTCCGTGACGTCCCACGTAGGATTCGCCGGCGTCTCGATCCAGACCAGCCGCGGCCGTCGCGCGCGTGCCCGGTTCGCCAGATCGTCGATCGACGCGTTATCGTAGAAGTCGAGCGTCAATCGCCACGTCGCTGCGAACTGCACCATCCAGTTGCGCAAGCCCCAATACATGTTGCATGGTGCGAGTACGGCATCGCCCGGTGCGAGCGCCTGGAAGACGGCGGCAGCGGCCGCCTGGCCGGATGCGAACACGAGCGCGCCGGCAGCGTTTTCGAGCGCGGCAATCGTCGCTTCGACCTGATCGAAGGTTGGATTGTCGGCGCGCGAATAGATGCGGCCGCCTGGATAACCGCCGTCGGCGCCCCGCTCGTACGTCGTCGACACATGGATCGGCGGCACGATGTCGCGGTACGGATCGGCGACGCGGCCCATTCCTTGCGCGGTCAGCGTTTCGCGTCGGCGCGAAGCATCGGCGCGGCTCACGGTCGCTTCCCCTTCTCCGCCGGCTCGCCGGCCGGCAGTTCGTCACCGTCCGCCGTGTAGGCCGGCGGCACGTAGATGTTCAGCGTCTTGAGGGGCTGCCTGCCCGTGTTTCTTATTTCGTGACGATCGCCGTGCTCGATCAGCAACAGCGTCGACGGGCGCAAGGGATACCGGCGCCGGTTGATCGTCGCGGCGCCGACGCCGCTGACGACGAACAACCACTGATCCGCGCCGCCATGCCGGTTTCCCGCATGGCCCTCCGCCTTGCCCGGCTCGAGCACCATCTGTGCCGCCTGAGCGCGCTTGTTGCCCAGGACGACATTGAAACCCTTGCCGAATCGAAGCGTCTTGCGTTTCATGGATGTGGTATCGCTGGCTCGGCGTCGCGCCCCGGACCTCGACATGGTAGCGGCATCTGCGTCGCGCGTGCTCCGAGCCTGAAACCACGTGCCGGCCCATGGGGTCAAAGCTGTTTCCGGATGGAGAGCCCCAATGTCCCATTACGTCGATGGATTCGTCGTTCCGGTGCCGCGTCAGAAACTCGATGCCTACCGCGAGATGGCCGAAAAAGCCGGCAAGATCTGGATCGAGCATGGTGCCGTGTCGTTCTGGGAATGTGCAGGCGACGACGTGAAGCCCGGCAAGGTCACGTCCTTCCCTCAAAGCGTGCAGCTCAAGGACGACGAGATCGTCGTCTTTTCCTGGATCGTCTACGCGTCGCGGGAAGCGCGCGACCAGATCAACGCCAAGGTGATGGAAGACCCGCGGATGAAGGGCATGATGGATCCCAAGAGCCTACCCTTCGACGGCATGCGCATGTTCTTTGGCGGTTTCAAGACGCTGGTCGAACTGGAACGCTGACATGTTGCACAACGCCCCGCTCTATGCCTACATACCCGCCAAGGACGTAGCCCGCGCACGGCGCTTCTACGAAGGGAAACTTGGCCTGAAGCCGACGCGGGAAATCGCCGGCGGCGTCGTCTACGAGTTCGCGGGCAAGACGGCTTGCTTTCTCTACTCGACGCCGAACGCCGGGACTTCGCAAGCGAGCCAGGCGTTCTGGCAGGTAGACGACATCGAGCGCGAGGTCGCCGAGTTGAAGGGGCGCGGCGTCG
>DASSEA010000010.1:0-6241 GCA_035696805.1 Casimicrobiaceae bacterium | reverse complement strand
CCGGCGTCGCGATCGATACCGAGCGTGAGCTGCGTCATGTCGTTCGAGCCGATCGAAAAGCCGTCGAAGTGATCGAGGAAGCGATCCGCGAGCAGTGCGTTCGACGGGATCTCGCACATCATGATGAGCTTGAGATCATTCTCGCCGCGGCGCAACCCGTTCTTCGCGAGCAGTCCGACGACCTGCTCGGCTTCACGCACGGTGCGCACGAACGGCACCATCAACTCGACGTTGGTGAAGCCCATGTCGTCGCGCACGCGACGCATCGCCTGACATTCCAGCGCGAAGCACTCGTAGAACTCGCTCGCGAGGTATCGCGACGCGCCGCGAAAGCCCAACATCGGATTTTCCTCGTGCGGTTCGTAACGCGATCCGCCGATGAGGTTTGAATATTCGTTGCTCTTAAAGTCGGACAGCCGCACGATGACGGGCTTCGGAAAAAACGCCGCCGCGATCGTCGCGACGCCCTCGGCGATCTTCGCAACGTAGAACTCGGTCGGCCCCGGGTACCCGGCGATGCGTCGCTCGATCTCGCGCCGGACGTCGAGCGGCTGCCGATCGAATTCGAGCAGTGCCTTAGGGTGGATGCCGACGTTGCGATTGATGATGAATTCGAGCCGCGCAAGCCCGACGCCGTCGTTCGGAAGCCGCCGAAACTCGAACGCGAGCTCGGGATTGCCGACGTTCATCATGATCTTCGTCGGACACTTGGGCATCCGATCGAGCGCAACCTCGACGACCTCGATCTCGAGCAGTCCAGAATAGACGTGGCCGGTATCGCCCTCCGCGCAACTGACGGTGACGGGCATGCCATCTTCGAGCGCGCGCGTCGCATCGACGCAGCCGACGACAGCGGGGATGCCGAGCTCGCGCGCGATGATCGCCGCGTGACATGTGCGCCCGCCGCGGTTGGTGACGATGGCGCTGGCGCGCTTCATCACGGGCTCCCAATCCGGGTCGGTGATCTCGGTCACGAGCACGTCGCCTGCCTGCACACACTCCATCTCCGCGGCCGATTTGATCAACCGCACCGGACCCTGCCCGATTTTCTGTCCGATCGCACGACCGCTGGCGAGTGGCTTGCCGGGCGAACTGATCCGATACCGCCGCAGCGCGTTCGCGTCGTCGCGCGACTTCACCGTCTCGGGACGCGCCTGCAGGATATAGAGTTGCCCGTCGCGCCCGTCGAGCGCCCATTCGATGTCCATCGGACGCGCGTAATGTTTCTCGATGGCCACCGCGTAGCGCGCAAGCTCCTCCGCCTGCGCGTCGGTAAGCGAAAACACGTGGCGTTCGGCCTCCGGAACGTCGACGACGCGCGTCGAGCGTCCGGCCTCACCGGTGCCGTCGAGCACCATCCGCGTCGTCTTGCTGCCGACGTTCTTGCGCAGGATCGCCGGACGACCCGCAGCCAGGTTGGGTTTGTAGACGTAGAACTCGTCGGGGTTCACCGAGCCCTGGACGACCGACTCCCCGAGGCCGTACGACGAGGTGATCAGCACGACGTCCTCGAAGCCCGATTCGGTGTCGAGCGTGAACATGACACCCGCTGCACCCGTATCGCTCGCGACCATCCGTTGTACGCCCACCGACAGTGCGACGTCGCGATGCGCAAAGCCGTGGTGCGCGCGATACGCGATCGCGCGATCGTTGTAGATCGACGCGAATACCTTGGGTATAGCGCGAAGTATGTTTTGCAAGCCCTTGATGTTTAAAAATGTATCCTGCTGACCCGCGAAGGAAGCGTCGGGCAGGTCTTCCGCGGTCGCCGACGATCGAATGGCAAACGCCGCGGCTTCGTCGCCGTCAGCGATCGTTCGCCATGCGCGCTCGATATCTGCCGTCAATCGGGAGGGCAGCGGCGTTTCCGCGATCCAGCCGCGGATCGTCTCGCCGGTGCGGGCGAGCGCACGCACGTCGTCGACATCGATGTCCGCGATCGATGACTCGATGCGTGCGGCGAGATCGTCCTGGCGAAGGAATTCGCGGAACGCATCCGCGGTCGTCGCAAAGCCACCGGGCACGCGTATGTCCGCGGAGGCGAGTTCGCCGATCATTTCACCGAGCGACGCGTTCTTGCCTCCGACCTGTGGCAGATCGCGCATGCGCAGGCGCTCGAAAGGGACGACGCGAACGGGCTCGGACATGCGGGAGTTTCCTTCGAGAGGGGCGAAGCGGCACGCGGCGCTGCAATTTTAGCAAGCGCGCGTCGCCGCCCCGTTCGGAAGTCGCCCGGGCTTTGTGCGCACGGCGAGCACCACGTCAGGCGTCGTGCGCCGTTTCGCGCCGCGAGTGCGCACAAGTCGCGCACGCGAGCCCCACAACGAACACGCCCGCGCGAGGCGGGCGTGCATTCAAGCAGCGACCGATACCGTCAGTCGCTATGTCCTTCGCCGCTCGGCACCGTCGACGACGCCGCGGGTTCCGGGAAATTCTCGACCGCAGCGGGCAGCGCGAGGTCGTCGAAATCCGCGGGTTCCTGTCCCGCGCTGCGACTGCGCGCCGCACGACGCAGGCTGCGATAGAGATCGGGATGCGCTTCTTTCAGGTAACTGATGATTTCGAAGTCGACGCGCTTTACCTGCGACAAATCGATCTGCTCGACGTGAACCAAGCGCAGCAGTTCCTTCACGGGCCGCGGCATTTCGCGACCGCTCTCGTAGCGCGAGCCGCCGCTCTGGGTTACCCCGATCTGCGTCCAGAATTGCTCCTGGTTCATGCCGAGTCGGCGCCGGATCTCGCGGGGATTCAATACACGATCGAGGAATTTCACCGTAACTCCGCGTCAGTCAATGCAATCGAGCCGTCACGTTGCTATACCATTGGCATATGGTTGCGCGTTCGGCGCGCCATTTCAAGTGCGACCGACCGGCGGCGGGCAAATCGGCATGAAATGCAGCAAAATTGAAACGCGGCACGCTCGACCGCCAAAAAGGTCAATCTTGAACCGGGCGACCGCGCACGTCGGTCGGGCCAGCCGCGCGAGCGGCGCCTGGCGTGCGGCCTCGATGGCTCAGGAACCGCCCTTGGTACACGATTGACCGCCGATGCGGATGCTTCGCTACGACCTCCACTGCCACTCGACGCGCTCCGACGGCCTGCTCACGCCGGCCGCGGTCATGCATCGTGCGGCCGCCGGCGGCGTCGACGTCGTCGCGCTTACGGACCACGATGAAGTCGCCGGACTCGCGGAAGCCCGGGACGCGGCGCACGAAGCCGGCCTGCAGTTCGTCCCCGGGTCCGAGCTTTCCGTCACCTGGCGAGGCGATACCGTGCATATCGTTGCGCTCGGTATCGACCCGCAAAACGACCCCTTGGCCGCGGGTCTAGCCGACGTGCGCGCCGGACGCGACGCGCGCGCCCGACGCATCGGCGACGCGCTCGCGCACGCCGGAATACCGGATGCGTTCGAGGGCGCGCTGACGTACGTCACGAGCGAGCGCCTGATTTCACGCACGCACTTCGCGCGCTATCTAGTCGAGACCGGTCACGTTCGCGACCTGAAAGACGCGTTCAAGCGCTACCTCACGACGGGCAAGCCGGGGTACGTGCCTCACGCATGGGCATCGCTCGCCGATGCCCTTCAATGGATCCACGGCGCGGGTGGCCAGGCCGTGATCGCGCATCCCGGCCGTTACAAGTTGACGACTGCACAGTTGCGCGCGCTGATCGCCGAGTTTCGCGACCTCGGTGGCGACGCGCTCGAAATCGTGTCGCCGTCACATACGACGCAGCAATACAGCGAGTTCGCCGCGCTCGCGCGAACGCATGGGCTGAAGGGATCCTGCGGAACCGATTTCCACGGACCCGGCGAAAGCCGAATGGACTTTGGCGAGTTGCCGCCGCTGCCCGTGGGCGTCGATCCCGTGTGGAATGCGTGGTAGCGCATGGCCGAGCGCCGGACGGTCTTTTTCATCTCCGACCGCACCGGGATCACGGCGGAGATGCTCGGCAACACCCTGCTTACGCAATTCGAGGATATTCATTTTCATCGGGTGACGATCCCGTTCGTCGATTCGATCGAAAAGGCCGACGACGCGGTGCGCCAGGTCAACGAAACGGCGGAAGCCGAAGGTCGCCGGCCGATCGTCGTGAGTTCTGTCGTCGATGAAGTCATGAGCGAGGTGATCCGCCGCGACGCGCACGCCCTGACGCTCGACATGTTCCAGATCTTCATCCAGCCCCTCGAAGCGGAGCTCGGTGCGAAGAGCTCGCACGCGGCCGGGCGTTCGCATGGCATTGCCAACAGCCACGAATACTTCGCGCGGATGGAGGCGATCAATTTCACCCAGGCGTACGACGACGGCGCCGCGACACGCGACCTGGACAAGGCACAGGTAATCCTCATCGGCGTGTCGCGTTGCGGCAAGACGCCGACGTCGCTCTATCTCGCGCTGCAGTTCGGCGTTCGCACGGCGAACTTCCCGCTGACGCCGGACGACTTCGCCGACCGGCACCTGCCCGCTTCCGTCGAGCCGTTTCGCGAGCGGCTGTTCGGACTCACGATCCAGCCCGAACGCCTGCGCGAGATCCGCGAAGCAAGGCGGCCCGGCAGCCACTACGCCCGACTCGACAATTGCCGCCACGAGGTGCGCGAGGCGGAGAACCTCATGCAGCAGCACCGCATTCCGATGCTCGATACGACGTCGAAGTCGATAGAGGAAATCGCCACGACGATCCTCCATCGGGCGAAGCTCGCGCGCCACATCTTCTGAGCAGTCGTGCACGACCTCGCGTACGGTTGACCATTTTCGGCGACCCGTCCACTATCGCCGGCACGCCACGCCGCGCACCCGGCGATGTCGACCGACCCCGGAGGAACTCATGACCGATAACACATGGAATTTCGAAACCCTCGACCGTGTGCGCCGGCGGCTGCTGCAAGCGGGTGCAAGCGCAACGGCGCTCGGCGCCCTTCCCGGCCTGGGTGCGCTCGCGCACGCGCAAGGCGCCTTCGACTGGAAGCGCTTCAAGGGTCAGAAGATCGAAGTGTTTCTCGTGAAGAGCCCGCGCGGAGATCTGCTCTCGAAGTATCACAAGGAGTTCGAGGACCTGACCGGCATCGAGGTCGGCTCCGAAATGATCCCGGAGCAGCAACAGCGGCAGAAGGCCGTCATCGAGTTCAACTCGGGCAACCCCAGCTTCGACGTGATCGCGCTGTCCTATCACGTGCAGAAGCGGCAGTTCGCGAAGAACAACTGGCTCACCGACCTGCGACCGTTTGTGAACGATGCGACGCTGGCCGCACCGGACCTGGACTTCGCCGATTTCGCGAAAGGCGGGCTTAACTACGCCGTCGAGGCGGACGGTCGCGTGATGAGCCTGCCGTTCAACCTCGACCCCTGGGTCGTCTATTACAACAAGGACCTGTTCGCAGCGAAAAGCGTTGCGTATCCAAAGACGTTCGCGGAGATGATCGACGCGGCGGCGAAGCTGAACGACCCGGGAAAGGGCATCGCCGGGTTTGTCGGACGCGGGCTCAAGAACGCCAACGTCCCGGTGTGGAGCAGCTTTCTGCTCGGCTACGGCGGCTCCTTCATCGACGCAAAGGGCAAGTTGATGACGGACTCCGCGGAGGCCATCGAAGCGGGGAAGATGTACCAGACGCTGCTCGCGAAGTCCGGTCCGCCGGGCGTCGCGGGATTCAACTGGAACGAATCGCAGACGCTGTTCCTGCAGGGCAAGGCGGCCATGTGGCTCGACGGCATCGGTTTCGCGCAACCGCTGGAAGACCCGACGAAGTCGCGGATCGCAGGCAAGGTCGGTTACGGCGTGATGCCGGCGGGACCCAAGGCGCAAGTCTCGGCGTTGTTCGGCGATGGAGAAGGCATCTCGGCGTTCAGCAAGAAGAAAGGTCCTGCGTGGTATTACCTGCAATGGGCATCGAACAAGACGAACCAGACGCGGATGCTGCAGGCGGCAGCCGGCGCGCCCGTGCGCAATTCGGCGTACGCGGCGGCTCAGCAATCGAGCGATTTCAAGGCGCCGAAGGAATGGGTCGAATGCATGCTGAAGTCGGCGGCGATCGCGCAACCCGGATTGCCGGTGATCGCGCCGGTCACGGAGTTTCGTGACGTGTTCGGGATTGCGCTCACCAACATGATCAACGGCGCCGATCCGGCCGCGGAGTTGCGCAAGGCGACGGCGGAATTCCAGCCGGTGCTCGACAAGAGCGAAAAGGCGTAACGGGACATTCGCCCGTGGCGCGCAGTGGCGCTTCGCGCGCACCACGGCACGCCCG
>DASSEA010000009.1:0-8387 GCA_035696805.1 Casimicrobiaceae bacterium | reverse complement strand
GTGCGCTCGAGCCGCGCGAACGCGTGTTTCAGGAAACCGTAATCGAAGCGTGCGTTGTGGGCGACGAACACGCAGCCGGTCAGCATCCGGGACACGTCGCCGGCAATGGTCGAGAACGTCGGCGCAGCCGCGACCATCGCGTCGGTGATGCCGGTCAGCGCCTGGATCGCCGCGGGTATCGGCACCTGCGGATCGACCAGCGTGCTCCATTCCGCAACGCGTGCTGAATCGTGCTCGACGTCGACTCGGACGATTCCGATTTCGGTGATGCGGTCCGCATCGGCGCGCGTGCCGGTCGTTTCGAGATCGACAAAGGCGAAGGCCGGTTCGGGCAGCATGGAGCGGGCCGAGATCGCTTGACAGGCGAACGTTCGTTCTTTATTGTACGCGCATGTCGAACGATCGTTCCTACCTCGGCACACTGCAGGACTACTACGCCCGTCACCGCGCGCTGCCATCGTACGCGTCGATCGGCGGTCTGCTCGGCTTGCGGTCGAAGTCGTCGGTGGCTGCGCTGGTCGCGCGGATGAAGCTTGCCGGCCTGCTCGAGTCGACACCCGATCGTCGCCTTGCGCCGACCAAGCGCTTTTTCGCGCGGCCGATTGCGTCCGGGTTCGTGCGCGCGGGCCTGCCGGACCCGGTGACCGACGACGAACCCGATGCCGTCACGCTCGACGACTATCTGATCGAGCGCCCGTCACAGACGGTGCTGGTGCGCGTGAAAGGCGATTCGATGATGGACGCCGGCATCTTCGAGGGCGATCTCGTCGTCGTCGAGAAGCGCGCGGCGGCACAGAAAGGCGACATCGTCGTCGCGATCGTCGACAATCAGTTCACGCTGAAACGACTCGATCTCGAAGGCGGCCGTTTCGTGCTGAAGCCCGAAAACAAAGCTTATCCGGTCATCCGCCCGGAAGGCGCGCTCGAGATATTCGGCGTGATGGTCGGCCTGGTGCGAAAACTCTAATCGCGCGCAGCACGCGGCCCGGTGGCGTGCCGCGAGAGTGTTTCCGGCGCCGTCGCTACGCGGATTGCACTTCGACGAGGCAATCGTAAAAAGTCGCTGCGCGGCCGAGATCGGTCAGCGCCTGACTCGTCACCGCGTTGGCGTTCTCACCACCCGGCGCGAGCCGGCGCCACCATACCGACGGTGCCACGACAACGCCTGGGCGTGCCCGATCGGTCACGCGTGCCTTCGCAAGCAGGCTGCCGCGGTCGTTGAAGACGCGCACCGGCGCACCCGTTTCAATGCCGCGCGCGGCGGCGTCGTCTGGATGAATGTCGAGATACGGTGTCTTTTCCTCGGCGAGAAACGACGGCAGATGCGAGAACGACGAATTCAGAAAGTTGCGCGCCGGCGGTGAAATGAACGCGAGCGGATAGCGCGTCGCGAGGTCGGGATTCGACGCCGTCGATTCGCGCGGCGGCACGTACGCAGGCAGCGGATCCTGGCCCTGCGCGGCCAACACGTCCGACCAGAATTCGCATTTCCCCGATCGGGTCGGAAAGCCGCCGGTCGCGAACGGCGCATACGTTTCCGGCACGTTCAACCGGCGAAAGCCGTCGCGTTTCAGCGCGTCCCAGTCCAGGCCTTGCGCACGCGGGTCGTCCGTTCGGAACGCGTCACGTGCCAGCGTGTCGTCGCTGTCCCTGAAGCAGCTCTCGGTGAAACCCATGCGCGCAGCGAGCCGTCGAAACACTTCGGTATTCGGCAGCGCCTCGGCAATCGGTGCGATCGCCGGGTTGTTGGCCAGCGCATACAGATGGCCGTACGAGCCGTGGACGTCGGTTTGCTCGAGTTGCGTCGTCGCGGGCAACAGGATGTCCGCGTAGTCGGCGGTATCGGTGCGAAAGATCTCGTGGACGACGCAGAACAGGTCGTCGCGCGCAAAGCCGGCGACGACGCGCGATGAGTCCGGCGCGACGGCCACGGGGTTCGAGTTGTAGACGTAGATCGCGCGAATGGGCGGGTCGTCGACGCGCGTCAGCGCATCGCCGATCGCGGACATGTTGATGGTCCGCGGCGCGCCGCGGATCAGGTCCGGTCGCTCGAGCGCGGCGGAATTCACCGGATACGTCCCCGACGACGACAGCAAGGCGCCGCCGGCCGGATCGCGCCACGCGCCGATCAGCGCCGGCAGGCAGGCGATCGCACGTACGGCGTTGCCGCCGCCGTGAACGCGCTGCATGCCGTAATTGAGACGAATCGCAGCCGGCTTGATCGTGCCGTAGTCGCGGGCAAGCGCAACGAGCTGTTCGCGCGGTATTCCGCATGTCGCGGCGACACGGTCGGGCGTCCATTCGCGCGCACGCGCGGCGAGCGCCTCGAAGCCGATCGTGTAGCGCTCCACGTAGTCGCGATCGATGTGATCGTCGGCGATCAGCAGGTGCATGATGCCGAGCGCGAGCGCCGCATCGGTGCCGGGCAGAAGCGCCACGTGCTCGTGGCATTTTTCGGCGGTGACGCTGCGATACGGGTCGATCGCGACGAGACGAGCACCGCGGCGCTTCGCTTCCTGCGCGCGCGTCCAGAAATGCAGGTTCGACGTGACCGGGTTGCTGCCCCAGATCAGGATCAGCCTGCTGTCTATATAGCGCTCGACGTCCATGCCCATCGACGCGCCGACGACCGCCGCCCATCCGGCCTTGCCCGCGGACGAGCAGATCGTGCGGTCAAGCAGCGACGCACCGAGGCGATGAAAGAAGCGCCGATCCATCGACGAGCCCTGCAGCAGTCCCATGGTGCCGGCGTAGCTGTAGGGAAGGATCGCCTGCGGCCCGTCCGCAGACTCGGCAATCGCCCGGAAGCGCTCGGCGATTTCATCGAGCGCCTCGTTCCAGGACATGCGCGCGAACCGCCCCTCGCCTTTTGCACCGATTCGTCGCATCGGAAACCGCAGGCGCTCAGGTGAATACGTGCGCTCGATGTAGCGCGCGACCTTCGTGCACAGCACGCCGGCCGTCGTCGGATGATCGGGCGCGCCGCGGATTTCGACCGCGCGGCCGTCCTCGACGGTGACGAGCATCGCGCACGTGTCGGGACAATCGTGCGGGCACGCGGCGCGTATGACGCGACGGTCCGCGCGTTCCGGGCTGTCGAGCGGTGGCATCGGAAGCTGTGTCGGCGGAAAATCCGCAGGTTCAGTCCGCGGTATTGTACGTCCGCGAATCAGGCGCGAACGGCGATGAACCCTCCGGCATCGATGATTCCGACAATCCGTCTCGCGGATGGCCACGACGTCCCCGCGCTCGGCATGGGTACGTGGCACATGGGCGAGCGGGGCGGTCGCCGGCGGCGCGAGATCGCGGCGCTGCAGGCGGGCATCGACGCCGGGATGTCGCTGATCGATACGGCGGAGATGTATGCCGACGGCGGCGCCGAAAAGGTGATCGCGCAGGCGATCTCCGGACGCCGCGACCGTGTGTTCATCGTCAGCAAGGTCTATCCGCACAACGCTGGTCGCGGGGCTGCGATCCAGGCGTGCGAACGGAGCCTGCAGCGCCTGCAAACGGACCACCTCGATCTTTATCTTTTGCACTGGCGCGGCCGCGTCCCGCTCGCGGAAACGGTCGAAGCGTTCGAGCGGTTGCGCAGTGACGGGAAGATCCTGCGCTGGGGTGTGTCGAATTTCGATACCGCCGACCTCGACGAACTCGTCGCGTTGCCGAACGGCGCGAAGTGCGCCGTGAATCAGGTCCTGTATCACCTCGGCGAGCGCGGTGTCGAATGGTCGCTCGTGCCACGATGTCGCGAGCGCGGGATGGCCATCATGGCGTATTCGCCGTTTGGTGAAGGCGTATTGCTCGGCGATGATCGGCTCGCGCGCATCGCACGCGCAATCGACGCCACGCCGGCGCAACTCGCGCTCGCGTGGCTGTTGCGACAACCCGGCGTGATCGCGATTCCGCAAACGAGCGACGTCGCGCATGTCGTCGAGAATCGCGCGGCGGCTGCATTGACGCTCTCGGGGGCGACGCTCGCCGCGCTCGATGCCGCTTTTCCACCGCCTCGCCGCGCACGCCCACTTGCCGTGATTTGACCGGCCGCGAACGACCGGCAACGGCGGCGAGTCGCCGGTTTCGTAGACCACCAACTGTCGGGTGCACGCTGCGCGAGCGACGCGCTACCAGCCGCGTCAACGACTTAACGCGCGCCGATCAACGGGTTTCGCACATGGCACGGTTGCTGCTCAAAGGTTGCCAGCCGGCGCTGCACCGCAAGACGCCGACCCGGACAGGAGAAGATGGTGAATTACACGCATTACGACTACCTTGAGCTTGCGCCCGGCGCAACGTCGCACCGCATCGAAGCCGCGTATGCCGCGCTGCTCGAACGGTTCCAGTACGGCATGACCGACGCGGGACAGGATCTCTCCGGTCTCGTGCGCATGATTCACGCCGCATACGCCGTGCTGTCGGATCCCGAGCAGCGCAAGGCGTACGACGCGCAATTGTCGAAGGAAGCCGCCGAGGCGGACGTCGAGTTGCAATCGCAACTGGATGCCAAGGCGTTGCCAGGCTTCACCCGCGTGCAGAGAGTTCCGGAGACGCTCGCCGCGTCGCTGCCGGAACTCGCTGCCTGACCAACGTCCACCGGTTTGCGGTCGCCGGGGATTCACTAACTGCAAACAGCGATGCGGTCGGCGGCCGTTTTTTCTTCGAACCTGCGCCTGCCCGGACCCCGGCCGAGGGGCCGCGCTGGCAAGCTACGCAGACCCGACGTCGAACGGCAACGCCGAAACGCCCGCGCACAGGTCGCGCTGCGGAAAACGGCGCTGCCCGAGTCGCGCATCGTGTCGAAGCATCGGCGCGTCGCGCCGCGTGTAAGGCCGATCCGCAAGGTCATCGTCGAAGGTTTCGCCGCGATGGTGCTGCACTGACCGTTACGCCGTTCCAACAACATCACGGAGTTCGCCGTGCAGAAGTGCATTGGATGCCAGTTCTACGATCGCGACGATAAGCACAACGAAGAAAAGGGCGGCGTTCGCTGGGGCAAATGCCGCCGCACGGGGCCTATCGTGCATCCCGTTTCCGCGAAGGCCTACATGGTTGAAGGCATCTGGCCGCACGTGCGTGACGATGACTGGTGCGGGGAATGGGTCGCCGGCAACCGCCGGATCGATTCGGCAGCGGCGGTCGCGATGAATTCACTGATGCAAAGCGCCGCGACGGGCCCACGCCCGGCGGTCGTAACCCCCGTATTCGCGACGGAGCACACGGCAGACAACGTGGCGCCCCCGATTTCGACGTTGATGCGCGGCCAGCTCGGTTCCGACTGATCACCGCTGTCGGTGGTGGTGTCCCGGCGCTCGAGCAACCCGCCGGTCTGCTAGAGTTTCATCCTCGATTCAAGCCGGCGGCGCCGCGCCGGCGCAAGCACCGCCTCGATCTCCAGGATGTCTTCGTCATCGCTCGCCGCCGCGCTCGCGTCGGGCGCTTCCGTCGTCACGCCCAATAATCGCCTCGCGCGCGAAGTCATCATGCGTTTCGACGCCGCGCAACTCGCGCGCGGCGCGCGTGCGTGGACGCCGGCGCAGGCGATGCCGTGGACGTCCTGGCTCGAAACGCTGTGGCGCGCCGCTGTGGGTTCGGGCTCGAACCTGCCCGCGCTGCTCGATCCGGCGGCGTCACGCGAAGCGTGGTACCGCCTCGTCGCGCAGCATCCGCAGAGACTCGTCAATGCGCGCGGCGCCGCCCGGCATGCGCTCGAGGCGTGGGCCGTGTTCCATGCGTGGCGTGCACCGGATGAATCGCCTGGCCGAATCGCGGCACGCGGCGACGAGGACGCCCAAAGCTTCGCACGATGGGCAGATGCTTACCAGGCGCAGCTCGACGCGATGGGTGCGATCGATCGCGCGCAACTTCCTGATCGACTGGCCGCATGCGCTGGCGCGTGGACCGTGCCGCTCGGCAACGTCGTGCTGTACGGGTTCGTGGCATTTACACCGCAGCAGGAACGGTTGCTCGGCGCCTTGCGCGCAGCTGGCGTCGCGATCGAGGAGCTCCCGGTGGCGAGCGAGCTCGCACCGCAGCGTTACCGCACCCTCTGCGCGACGCCGTCGCTCGAGTTGACCGAGGCATTTGCGTTCGCGCGTTCGGCCGTGGTCGCGAATCCCGCCGACACCGTGGCGATCGTCGTCGCGGATCTCGCGCGACGGCGGGACGAGGTGGTCGGGATCGCCGACGAAGCGCTGTGCCCCGACCGGTTGCTCTCGCTCGCACGCGATGCATCGCGGCCGTACGACGTTTCGCTGGGGCAGCCGCTTGGCAGCGTGCCGGTCGTCGCGTCCGCGCTCGACCTGATCGCACTCACGGGCGGTACTGTCGACGCGACGCTTGCCGCAAGCGCGATCCGCGCGCCGTTCCTGCCCGATGCGCCTCTGCGCTGGCAGCAGCGCGCTGCGATCGAAGGCCGCTGGCGCGCCGAAGGACGCCGCACCGTCGGCTGGAACGACGTGCTCGGGACCCTCGCGCGATACGACGGCGCTTTGCATGCACGGTTCGCTGCGATGGCGCCCCGTTCGCGCAGCGCCCAATTGCCACGCGAATGGGCGCGCACCTGGTCCGAAACGCTCGCAGCGCTCGGCTGGCCGGGGACGGCAACGTTATCGAGCGCGCAATGGCAGGCGCGGGAAGCGTGGTCGGCGTCGCTTGCGAAATTCGCTTCGATCGGCGTGGTCACCGGACCACTGACGGCGGTTGAAGCCCTCGAATCGCTGCGCGCATTGCTTGCGGACACGCTGTGGGCAGCCGAGGCTGTCCCAGCGCAGATCCGAGTCCTCGGCATTTTCGAAGCGGCCGGACTTGCGTTCGACCACGCGTGGCTGGCCGGCTTCGATGCGCAACGATGGCCGCCGGCCGCCCCCGCGAATCCGTTCCTGCCGATCGCGTGGCAACGCGCGCGAGGCGTCGTCGACGCGCATCCCGATGCGTCGCTTGCGCGTGCGCGAGCGGTGACGATGCAACTGTCGTCGCTTGCCCCCCACGTCGTCGTGAGTCACGCCGAACGCATCGACGATGCGCCGGCGACGTTGTCGCCGCTGTTCGCCGATTGGCCGTCACGCGAGCCTTCGACTGCGGCGACGTTCGTGCGCTGGTCTGCGGCGATGCCGGCGGTCACGCTGGAACGCGCGATCGATGCGCGCGGTCCGCCGCTTGCGGCCGATGTCGCGCTGCGGGGCGGAGCCGGCTTGTTCGAGAGCCAGAGTACGTGCCCTTTTCAGGCGTTCGCGCGACATCGGCTGCGCACCGAGGCGTGGGCCGAGGTCCCGGAGGGCCTGTCGCCGCGCGAACGGGGCACGGTGCTGCACGCGGTGATGAAGGCGTTCTGGGATGGAGTCGGCGACCAGGCGACGCTCGTCGCGCTGGGCGCTCGGGAACTTGCAGAACGCATCGCCGCTGCGGTCGACGCCGGCAAGTCGCGACTCGACGCCGCGCGCTGGCGCACGATACCGCCGGCGGTTGCGGCGGCGGAGGCGCGACGCCTGGCCGCGCTCCTCACGTCGTGGATTGATGAAGTCGAGCGTGTGCGATCGCCGTTTCGCGTGCGATCGCACGAGCAGCCGATCGAGTTTGCGATCGAAGGCCTGCCGATGCGCTTGCGCGTCGACCGCATCGACGAGCTCGACGCAGGCGGCATCGCGATCGTCGATTACAAATCGGGCGCGGTGACGCGCCCCGTGCGCTGGCTTGCGGCCCGCCCTGCGGGCGTGCAACTCGGCGTCTATGCGCACGGCCTCGACGTGCTCGACAGCGGCGACATTCGCGTGCTCGCGTATGCGCAACTGAAGGCCGGCGAAATCGGAACGACGGGTCTGATGGCAACCGAAGGCCTGTTTCCCGGCCTCGAAGTTCCGGGCGCGGGCCGGTCGCGCGTGCACGCGGCGAGCTTCGGCGATGCACGCGCGCAGCTCGATGCGAGCCTCAGACTGCTCGCGCGCGAACTGCGCGACGGCGTCGCTTTGGTCGCGCCACGCGATCGCAGCGACTGCGCTTACTGCGAACAGAAACCGCTGTGTCGCATCCGGCGCCTCGACGACACCGTCGTCGTAAGCCACGGTGCGCGCGATGAATGAGTCGAAGGCGATGCGCATGACCGTGGATCCGTGGCGAACGTCCAGGCGCTCGTCATGAACGACGCCGTCGATCCGCTCGTGGCGCAGGACACCGCCGCGCGCGCCCAGGCGCTCGACGTCACGCGTTCGTGGCTCGTGCGTGCGCCGGCGGGTTCCGGAAAGACCGAACTCCTGATTCAGCGTTTTCTGGCGTTGCTCGCCCACGTCGACCGGCCCGAGGCGATCGTCGCGACGACGTTCACGCGCAAGGCGGCTGCCGAGATGCGCGAGCGTGTCGTGGCGGCGCTGCACGACGCGCAGCGGGCAGCCTCG
>DASSEA010000008.1:0-5442 GCA_035696805.1 Casimicrobiaceae bacterium | reverse complement strand
ATTCAGCCACTGTCAACTGAATCCGTGGGCGACGGTCTGGGCATCCAACCGACGTCGGCATCGAAGCGGGTCGAACGCATCAGGATCAGCCGGGTTCGACACTTCCGCACGTGCGAGACCAAAGCAGCCTCGAACCCCATTCCATCGCGCGCCACCCTTCATGTTCCGCTCGTCGCTGACTTGGTTGATCCTCGGTGCCGTGATCATTTCCGCGGCGCTCGCGTGGTTCACGGTGAATCGCGGCGCGACGGTGGCCTCGGGCAAGGCGGCGGCTTCGGAGCATTACCCCCTCGCGCCGTTTCACGAGATCGAAATCGGCGGCGCGGCGGACGTCACGCTGGTCCAGGGCGGCGCGGAAGCGATCGACGTCGAAGCGGGTGCGCGCACCGTCGTCGAAGCGACCGTCGGCGACGGGCGCCTCGTGATCCATGCGCGTGACCGGCGCCGGTGGTGGCATCGGCTGTTCGGACGACGGACGACCGAATCGCCGGCCATTACGGTGCACCTGCGAACGCTCGACAAGCTCGCGCTCACGGGGAACGTTCGCGTGTCGGCGCCGAAGCTCGCGACGCAGGCGCTTCGCATCGGCGCATCCGGTGGCGCGAACCTCAGCATCGACGATCTGCAGGCGACGTCGCTGCGCGTCGACGGATCCGGTGCGCTCAAGGCCGAGATCGCGGGCCGCGTGGACGACGAGCATGTGTCGATCTCGGGCGCGGTCAACTACCGCGCCGAGCGCCTGCGCGCAACGAACGCAACGGTATCGGTCAGCGGCGTGGCGAACGTCGTCGTTAACGCCGAGCGCAAGCTCCGCGCAAGCATCTCGGGTGCAGGCCTGATCGAATACGTCGGCGATCCCGAGGTCATCGAGAACGTTAGCGGCATGGGTCGCGTCAAGCGCCGGGATTCCTCCGTGATGCCGGGCATGCGCGTGGCTTAGTCGAAGCAGCGGGTGCGGGCGGCTAGAATCCGAAGTTTTGCCGCCCCGTCCGCGATGCGCGTCTCGAAGTTCTATCTCCATACGCTAAAGGAAGCGCCCGCCGAAGCGGACGTCACGAGCCAGAAGCTCATGCTGCGCGCGGGGCTGATCAAGAAGGTCTCGTCGGGCATCTACAGCTGGCTCCCGCTCGGACTGCTCACGCTCCGCAAGGTGGAGCAGGTCGTGCGCGAGGAGATGAATCGCGCCGGCGCGCTCGAAACGTACCTGCCGCACGTGCTTCCCGCCGAATTGTGGGAGGAGACCGGCCGCTTCGACAAGTTCGGCCCATCGCTCCTGAAGATCAGGGATCGACAGGAGCGCGATTTCCTGTTCGGGCCGACGCACGAGGAAGTCGTCACCGACATCGTGCGCAAGGACATCCGCAGCTACCGCCAGTTGCCGGTGAACCTGTACCAGATCCAGGTCAAGTTCCGCGACGAGATCAGGCCGCGTTTCGGCGTGATGCGCGGGCGCGAGTTCCTGATGAAGGACGCGTATTCGTTCGACATCGATCGTGATGCGCTGATGCGGTCGTACCGCGCGATGTACGACGCGTATGCGCGCATCTTCACGCGGCTCGGATTGCGCTTTCGCGCCGTCGAGGCCGATACCGGCGCAATCGGCGGCTTCGCGTCGCACGAATTCCAGGTGCTGGCGGAATCCGGCGAGGATGCGATCGCCTACAGCGAGGCGTCCGACTACGCGGCCAACGTCGAGCAGGCCGAGGCTCGAGCGCCGGCGGCGACGCGGCGGGCACCCGCCGAAGCGATGGAGAAAGTGCCGACGCCGGGACGCTCGACGTGCGAAGACGTGGCCGAACTGCTCGGACTGTCGCTCTCACGCACGGTCAAATGCCTGCTGATCCACGCGCAGGACCGGGTGCAGATGCTGCTCGTGCGCGGCGACCACATGGGCAACGAAGTGAAGATCGGCAAGCTCCCGGGGCTCGGCGACTGGCGCTGGGCGAGCGAAGCCGAGATCGTCGACGCGACCGGCTGCAGCCCGGGTTATCTCGGTCCGGTCGGCATTCCGCGCGACATGCCGCTCGTCGTCGATCGTGCCGTCGGCCTGATGAGCGACTTCGTGTGCGGCGCCAACGAGGCGGGCTTCCACCTGCGCGGCGTCAACTTCGGCCGCGACTGCCGCGAGCCCGACGCTGTAGCCGACATCCGCAACGTCGTTGCGGGCGACCCGGCGCCGGACGGCAGCGGCCCGCTGTCGATCGTCCGCGGCATCGAAGTCGGGCACGTGTTCGCGCTCGGTGACGTGTACTCGACGGCGATGGATGCAACTTATCTGGATGCCGCCGGTCAGTCGCACGTCATTCAGATGGGGTGCTATGGCATCGGCGTGACGCGGGTCGTCGCCGCTGCCATCGAGCAGAACCACGACGAGCGGGGTATCGTTTGGCCGCCGGCAATGGCACCATTCGCCATTGCCATTGCGCCGATCGCCTACGAGCGGAGCGAAATCGTCCGGGAAGCCGCCGATCGCCTGCATCGCGAACTGACCGATGCGGGCGTCGCCGTGCTGCTCGACGACCGGGGTGAAAGGCCTGGCGTGATGTTTGCTGACCTCGAACTGATCGGGATCCCCCATCGGGTGACGATCGGCGAGCGAGGCCTGAAGGAAGGTATCGTCGAATACCAGGCACGGCGCGACACCGCGGCTACCAAAGTCGCTGTCGCGAACATCCTGTCCTTTATCCGGGAACGGATCGACGCATGACGCAGTACGGCAGGACGCGACCGCGGCTTTTGCGCGCGGCGCTAGCCCTCGTTGCAGCCGGCGTGTTCGCCGCGCCGCTCGTCGCCCGCGCAGGCGCACAGGCCGAAGAGCGGCTTGCCGCCTCCGTCGTATCGGGGCTGCAGCGCGCGATCGGCGACAACCCGGTACCGCGGGACTACGCCGAGCGTGCCGGCGTGCGGCCATGGCTCTCCGAGATGTCGCAACGCCTCGCGGCGCGCTTTCCCGACGAATCCGCGCGCACCGAGTTCCTGGCGACCGTGCATTACGAAGCGGTTCGCGCGGGTCTCGATCCGCAACTGGTGCTCGGCGTCATCCATCACGAGAGCAATTTTCGCAAGTACGCCGTTTCGATCGCGGATGCGCGGGGCTTCATGCAGGTCATGCCGTTCTGGGTGCGTTTGATCGGGACGGCGGATCAGAACCTGTTCCAGCTCCGCACGAACCTGCGCTACGGCTGCACGATCCTTCGGCATTACCTCGACGTCGAGAACGGTGACGTCTATCGCGCGCTCGGCCGCTACAACGGAAGCCTGGGTCGCCCCGAATATCCGACGGCGGTGATGGCGGCGGCGCATCGGTATGGTCCCGACAGCCCCGTCGTCGCGATCCGCACGGCGGCGTCCGTACCCTCGCACTGATCGATCGCCGTGACTGACGCCGACGCGGCGCCCACCGCGCGCGTCCGGTATCGCGGCCGTTTCGCCCCCTCTCCGACCGGACCGCTGCATTTCGGCTCGCTCGTCGCGGCGGTCGCGAGCTACGCCGACGCGCTCGCAGCAAACGGCGAATGGGTGTTGCGGATCGAGGACGTCGACGTGCCGCGCGCTCGACCCGGCGCGGCTGACGCCATCGTCACGACGCTCGAAACGCTGGGCTTCGAATGGGCCGGACCGGTGTGGCGGCAATCGGAGCGCGCTGCAAGCTACGCGCAGGCGCTCGAGCGCCTGCGCGCGCAGGACCTCGCGTATCCGTGCGTCTGCACACGAGCGGAGCGCGCACGCGATCCCGTCGGCCCCATCGGCGAACGGCTCTATCCGGGCACGTGTGCGAACGGTCTCGATCGGTCACGCAACCCGCGGGCGCGAACTGCCATTCGCGTTCGCGTACCGGCGACCGCGATCGGGTTCACCGATCGACGCTTCGGTGCGGTCGATCAGGTGCTTGCCACGGACGTCGGCGACTTCGTCGTGCGGCGTAGCGACGGACTCGTCGCGTATCAGCTTGCGGTCGTCGTCGACGACGCCGCCCAAGGCATCACCGATGTCGTGCGCGGCGCGGACCTCCTCGCGTCGACGCCGCGACAGATCTTCCTGCAACAGGCGCTGGGGTTGCCGACCCCGCGTTATCTGCACGTACCGGTGGCGATCGATGCGCACGGCAACAAGCTGTCGAAGCAGGCGGGCGCGGCAGCCGTGCGAGGTGCGCCGCTGCACGCACTGTGGGCGGCGTGGCGCTTTCTCGATCAGCGCGTCCCCAAAGAATTACGCGGCACCGTCGGAGACTTCTGGTCGTGGGCGCGCACGCACTGGCTCGCGGCGCGTCTGCCGCCGGTGCCGATGCTGCCTGCACCCCTCTCGTATAATTGATCGCTCCCGCTTCCACGCATGACCACCCTCGTCGTCGTTCGCAAGGGCGATTCCGTCGCCATCGCCGCTGATTCGCTGACGACGTTCGGCGACACGAAGCTCGCGGCCGTCCACGATCGAACGTTCGACAAGATCGTCCGTCATCGTGACAACTACATCGGCCTGTGCGGCTCGGCGGCGCACCAGCTCGTGTTCCAGAGCCTGCTCGCAAAGCACGCCGACCTCGACTTCTCGCACAAGGCGGCGATCTTCGAGACGTTTCGCAAGCTGCACCCGATCCTCAAGGAGCAGCACTACCTGAACCCGAAGGAAGAGGAAGACGATCCGTACGAGTCGACGCAGATCACGGCGCTGATTGCCAACGGCAACGGCATCTTCGGCGTGTTCTCGATGCGCGAGGTGTTCGAGTACACGCAGTTCTGGGCCGCCGGATCGGGTCGCGAATTCGCCCTCGGCGCGATGCACGCGCGCTACGCACATCTGCGCAGCGCCGAGGCAGTCGCACGCGTCGGCGTCGAAGTCGGCGCAACGTTCGACAAGAATTCGGCGCTCCCCATGACGCTCTACACGATGACGCTCGCGACGCGATGATCGCCGTTCAAACGCTTCCCGGGCCAGCGGATCTGTTCCGGTGAGCCTTTACACGCCGTCGCACTTCGCGACGTCCGAGCGCGCGGCGGTGGCGCGCCTGATGCACGATTACCCGTTCGCGACGCTGATCACGCTCGCCTCGCCGGAGCCGCTGGTGTCGCACGTCCCGCTGCTGCTCGTCCCCGGCTGCGAGCCGCACGGCACGCTGATCGGTCACGTTGCGCGCGCCAATCCGCACTGGCGTGCCGCGACCGGAAGCGAGTCGATCGCGATCTTCCACGGGCCGCATGCTTACGTCTCGCCGGCGTGGTACGCGGAATCGGCCAGGGCCGTCCCGACGTGGAACTACGCCGTCGTGCATGCGCACGGCATGCTCGACGTCATCGACGATCCGGTCGAGACGCGACGCGTGCTCGAAGCGCTCGTGCACCGCTTCGAGTCGCATCGCGATTCGCCGTGGACGTTCGCAATGCCGGAGCGCGAGCGCGACGCGCTGGTCGGTGCGATCGTCGCGTTTCGTTTTCGCATCCGAAGGCT
>DASSEA010000007.1:0-2967 GCA_035696805.1 Casimicrobiaceae bacterium | reverse complement strand
AGCCGACCGCGCGCGAAGCGCGACGCCGGGACGCTGCGCCGGGCAGGATGCGAGCCCAGCGAGCATCACCCGCCCGACGGCGCGATTTGCGCCTCCGAAGCCCGGCATGCGGTGAGCCATACCGGCCGCAATACCAAGAAGAGGTGAGGCCATGACCGTATTGCGGTGGATCTTGATTTCGGTCGTCTTCCTCGCGCTGCTGTTCATTTCGCTGCAGAACGCCGACCCGGTTACGGTGCGTGTGTTCACGTTCTACTCGTGGCAGGCCCCCCTCGTGTTCGTGGTGCTGATCGCGTTCGCTGCGGGCGTGGCGCTCGGCCTGCTCGCCGCGGCGTTGAAAGTTGCGCGCCTCAAGCGCCAGGTGAGCAAGTTGCGACGCGAACAGCGCGCACAGCCCACGGCGCCCCTCACGCATCCGCAGGCGCCGGGCACCGGTCCCGCGTCGGGTGCCGGGTTCGAGCCGCCGTCGACGGGTTTCTGACGCCCGCAGGGCACGCACGACCGCATGGACTTCGAGCTCTGGTGGCTGCTGCCGATTCCGGCACTGTTCTTCGCGCTCGGCTGGATCGCGGCGCGGATCGACATCAAGCATCTGCTGCACGAGTCGCGAGCGCTGCCGCTGTCATACTTCCGCGGCTTGAATTTCCTGTTGAATGAGCAGCCGGACAAGGCGATCGAGTCGTTCATCGAGGTCGTGAAGGTCGATCCGCAGACGATCGACCTGCATTTCGCGCTCGGCTCGCTGTTCCGCCGGCAGGGTGAAACGGAACGCGCAATCCGCATGCACCAGAACCTTCTCGACCGACCGACGTTGCCATCGGACAAGCGCACGATGGCGACGTACGAGCTCGCGCAGGACTTCCATCGCGCCGGCCTGCTCGACCGCGCCGAGGATCTGTTTCGCAAGCTGGACGGCTCGCCGTTCGAGCACTCGGCGCTGTCGCACCTGATCTCGATCTACGAAACCGAAAAGGACTGGCCGAAAGCGATCACCGCGATGAAGCGGATGGAGGTGCTCGCAAAGCAGCCGTACTACAAGGAAATTGCCGAATATCACTGCGAGCTCGCGCAGGCCGCGCTGCTCAAATCGGACACCTCGACGGCAGCGGCCGAAATCGAGCGCGCACTCGCAACGCATCGCGGTTGCGCGCGCGCGAATTTGCTCCGCGGCGACCTCGCCGCACAACAGGGCGATTGGCGTGCCGCGGTCGAAGCGTGGCAGCGCATCGAGTCGCAGAATCCGGCATTCCTGGCGCTGGCCGCCGATCGTTTCGCCGACGCGTACCGACGGCTGGACGATCTGTTGACGGGCATTCGCCTGTTGCGCAATTACCAGACGCAGTATCCGTCGCTGGACCTCCTCAACGCGCTGTTCACGCTCGTGCTCGAAGACGAAGGTCCCGAAGCGGCTGCAACGCTCGTCAAGGACGAACTCGCGCGCAACCCCACGCTCATCGGCCTCGATCGACTGCTCGAGGCGCAACTGCTGGCGTCGCCGCCGGAACGGCGGCACGATCTCGAACTCGTCAAAGGTCTCGTCAGCCAGCACATCAAGCGTCTCGGACTGTACAAATGCGACAACTGCGGCTTTCGTGCGCGGCAATACTACTGGCGCTGTCCGGGCTGCCAGAAGTGGGAAACGTATTCGCCGAAACGCACCGAGATGCCCGACGGTTACGCATGAGCCGTCAGAACGCGGATGCAGCGAGGTTTCGCGCATGAACGACAAGCACCCGCGCGTCATCGTCGCGCTCGATTTCGCCAATCCGATGCATGCGCTCGGACTCGCCGAGCGCTTCGATCCGCACGATTGCGGACTGAAGGTGGGCAAGGAACTGTTCGTCGCCGGCGGTCCCGAGCCGGTGCGCTGGATGGTCGATCGCGGCTTCAACGTCTTCCTCGACCTCAAGTTCCACGACATTCCGAACACCGTCGCGCGTGCGTGCGCCGCCGCGGCGCGACTCGGCGTCTGGATGATGAACGTGCATGCCGCCGGTGGCCGCGCAATGCTGAAGGCGGCGCGCGACGCCGTGGCGGCGACGGCGGCAGAGACTGGCCGCACGCGGCCGCTCCTGATCGGCGTCACCGCGTTGACGAGCCTCGACCACGCGGTGCTGCGTGAAGTCGGCGTGGAACTCGATCCGGGGCGTTATGTGCTGCGTCTGGCCGCGCTCGCACGCGATTGCGGCCTGGATGGCATCGTTTGCTCCGCGATCGAGGCACCCGCGATGCGTTCTGCGTTCGGCGCGGGTTTCGCGCTCGTGACGCCCGGCATCCGGCTCGCGGGCGCCACGCGCGACGACCAGGCGCGCATCCTGACGCCCGAAGCCGCCGCGCAGGCCGGCGCCGACTATCTCGTCATCGGTCGCCCGATCACCGGCGCCGACGATCCCGTCGCGACGCTCGCGACGATCAACCGCGCACTCGGTCACCCCGCATGAAAATCACGATGATCGGCACCGGCTATGTCGGCCTGGTGACCGGAAGCTGCCTCGCCGAAGTCGGCAACGACGTCATGTGCCTCGATGTCGATGCGCGCAAGATCGGGGTGCTGCAAAGCGGTGGCGTGCCGATTCACGAGCCGGGCCTCGAATCGATGATCCGGCGCAACGTCGCCGCCGGACGCCTGCATTTCACGACTGACATCGATGCGGCAGTCGGCCACGCGACCGTCCAGTTCATCGCCGTCGGGACGCCACCCGACGACGATGGCAGCGCGGACATGCAATACGTTCTGCAGGCGGCGCGCGACATCGGTCGCAGGATCACGCAATGGACGCTCGTCGTCGACAAGTCCACCGTGCCGGTCGGCACGGCGGATCGCGTTCGCGCAGCCATCGGCGACGAACTCGCGGCGCGCGGCGTTGACGTCCCCTACGCGGTGGCATCGAATCCCGAGTTCCTGAAAGAGGGCGCGGCGATCGACGACTTCATGAAACCCGATCGCGTCGTCATCGGGGCCGAGGA
>DASSEA010000006.1:0-2305 GCA_035696805.1 Casimicrobiaceae bacterium | reverse complement strand
CCCCGATCTTCGATTCGCTTTTCGATCCCCGATCCTCAGGCCTTGATGAACGCCTGCCTTCCGCCGAGCCAGCGTTCGAGGTGTCGCGCGGCCGCCGCCGGATCGGCCTGCAGCAACTCGTCCGCCGCGTCGCGGGCTTGTTCGATCAGCGCGACGTCGCGCTCGATGTCGGCAAAGCGCAACAACGGCACCCCCGATTGCCGCGCACCCAGGAATTCGCCGGGCCCGCGGATCAAAAGATCCTGCCGCGCGATCTCGAAGCCGTCGTTCGTTTCGTAAATCACCTTCAACCGCTGCCGCGCCGTGTCGGTGAGCGGCTCCTCGAACAGCAGCACGCACGTGCTCTCGACGGCGCCGCGACCAACGCGCCCACGCAACTGGTGCAGCTGCGCGAGGCCGAAGCGCTCGGCGTGCTCGATCACCATGATCGACGCGTTCGGCACGTCGACGCCGACCTCGATCACCGTCGTCGCGACGAGCACGTGCACGTCGCCGCGCACGAACGCGGCCATCGTCGACGCCTTCTGGTCGGGCTTCATCCGGCCATGCAGCAAACCGACGACGACGGGTTTCGTATGGGCGGATGCGTCGTGCGTCTGCGCGCTGTCCACGACGACCTCGGCAAACGCATGCGTCAGTTCGGCGTGCAGCGCGACCGCCGTCTGCAACTCGAGCTTCTCGGATTCCTCGATCAGCGGGCACACCCAATAGATCTGCCGTCGCTCGCGACACATCCTGCCCACCCACTGGATGATTTCCGCGCGCCGCTTCTGGCTGACGAGGCGTGTGGTGACGGGCGTGCGTCCGGGCGGCATCTCGTCCAGCACGGAAACGTCGAGGTCCGCGTAGAACGTCATCGCGAGCGTGCGTGGAATCGGCGTCGCGCTCATCATCAGCTGATGCGCTTCGGCGACGCCCTTGGCGCGAAGCGCGAGTCGCTGGGCGACGCCGAACCGGTGCTGCTCGTCCACGATCGCCAGGCCCAGGTGCGGCATCGCGACACCCTCCTGGAACAAAGCGTGCGTGCCGACGGCGAAGGGCGCAGCGCCGCTCGCGAGCGCTTCCTGTGCCTTGCGTCGCGCCTTGGCCGGCAACGACCCGGAAAGCCACGCGATCTCGATGCCGATGTCCGCGAGCCACGATTGCAGCTTGCGGTAGTGTTGCTCGGCAAGGAGTTCGGTCGGCGCCATGAACGCGACCTGCTTGCCGCTTTCGATCGCCTGCAGCGCCGCGAGCGCGGCGACGATCGTCTTGCCGGAACCGACGTCGCCCTGCAGCAGCCGCTGCATCGGCATCGCGCGCCGCAGATCGTGTCTTATCTCGCGCCACACCCGCTCCTGCGCGCGCGTCAGCTTGAACGGAACCCGCTCGATCAGCTTGCCCGTCAAGGTCCCCGTGCCGGTGAGCACCGGCGCGCGTCGCGATGCACGCGCCTTGCGATGCGCCTTCAGCGACAACTGCTGGGCGAGGAGTTCGTCGAACTTGAGTCGCGTCCAGGCCGGATGCGTGCGTGCGTCGAGCGCCTTCTGCACGAGGCCGGTCAACCGCGGCGGCGGCGCGTGCAGGAAGTGCAGCGCATCGCCGAACTTCCACAGCCTGCGCTTGCGCACCAGGTCATCCGGCAACGTTTCGGCGGTGCGTGCCGGGTCGGCGGCGATCGCGCGGTCGATCACCTTGCGCAGCACGTCCTGCGAGAGGCCGGCGGTCGTCGGATAGATCGGCGTCAATCGATCGGGGAGCGGCGTGTCCTCGTTCACCACCTTGAACTGGGGATGCACGATCTCGGGGCCGAAATAACCGTCGCGCACGTCGCCGAACACGCGCACGCGCGCCCCGGCCTTCAGCGTTTTCTGGTGGCTCGGGTAGAACGAGAAAAAGCGCAGGACAAGGGACGCGCCTTCGCTTCGTGGATCGCGCAGCAGGCAGACGAGCTGCCGGCGCGGCCGGTACTGGATGTCGGTGTTGGCGACGTCGCCTTCGGTCTGCACCGTTTCGCCGACGCGAACGTCTCCGAGCGCGGTGACGCGGGTGTGATCCTCGTAGCGCAGCGGCAAATGCAGCACGAGGTCTTCCTCGCGCGTGATGCCGAGACGAACGAGCTTGTCGGCGAGCGTGTTCGCCGACTTGCCTCGCGATGCCGTGGTTGCGATTTCAGCGGGCACGCCCTTCACCGCTGAGTGCGGGCGCGTCAGGCGCCCGGCAGCACCAGAATCGCTTCGACCTCGATGCGCGCTCCGCGCGGCAGCGCCGCGACCTGATACGTCGCGCGCGCCGGATACGGGGCCTTGAAGTACGTCGCCATGAT
>DASSEA010000005.1:0-8796 GCA_035696805.1 Casimicrobiaceae bacterium | reverse complement strand
GCGGGTGACGATGCGCCGGGTGTCGCCGCCTTTTCGGAGGCGACCGCGCCGGAGGGAGACGTTGCCGACGAGGAGGGCGCGCCCGCCGGTGTCGCCGCACCGCCCGCCGGCGTCGCCGTACCGGCCGCATGCGCGGCGCCGGGTGCGCCTGCGGCGGCGGATGCGCCTGCAGCGGCGGATGCTTCCGCGCCGGCCGCGGTGACCTTCACCGCCGCGCCCGGCATCACCTTCGCGACGCCGTTCACGATCACCGGATCACCGGCTTTGAGTCCCGATTCGATCACCCACTGATTCGAGGCATTCGCGTCGACCCAATCGCCGACGACGACGGGGCGCGGCATCGCGACGTCCTTGCCGTCCTTGTCCTTGCCGACGACGTAAACGAATTTGCCTTGCGGACCTTCCATCACGGCGACCTGCGGCACGGCGATGACGTTCTGGCGCTCGGCGCCGCGCAGGATCACGCGCACGAACTGTCCGGGTTTCAGCGCGCCGTCGGGATTCTCGACTTCGGCGCGCATCTCGTACGTACCCGTCGTCGGGTTGATCCGCGTGTCGGCGAAATTGATCCGGCCTTTGCGCGGCAGCATCGAGCCGTCGGAAAGCCTGATCGTCACTTCGTACCCGTTGTCTTTCGGCAGTTCGAGCTGGTTGGCAGCGACCGCTCGGTTAAGCCGCAACTGCTCGTTCTCGGAGATGCTGAACACGACCCAGATCGGGTTCGTCTGCGAGATCGTCGTCAGCAGCGTTTCGTTGGCGCTCGCGAGGCTGCCCTCCGACTTCTGCGAGCGGCTCGTCAGGCCCGAAATCGGCGCGACCACCTTCGTGTAGCCGAGGTTCACGCTCAATTCGGAAACCTTCGCCTGCGCGGCCTTGACCGCGGCGGCGGCGAGATCGGCATTCGATGCCGCGTCGTCGGCCTCCTTCTGACCGATCGCCTTGCGTTCGGCGAGCGGCCGCAGGCGCGCGAGTTCGCGATCCGCCTGCGCCTTCTGCGCCTGCGCACGCGCGACGTCCGCATTCGCGGCCGCGACCTGCGCCTGGTACTGGCGCGCGTCGATGATGAACAGCGGCTGCCCGGCCTTGACCGCCGACCCTTCCTCGAACAGCCGCTTTTCGATGATCCCCGTCACGCGCGCCCGAACCTCGACGTCCTTCGAGCCCTGCGTCTGCCCGATGTACTCGAAGGTCACGGGAAAGGTTTTTGGCGCCGCCGCCTGCACGACGACTTCGGCCGGCGGGAATCCGTGAAAGCCCCCAGCCTGCTGCTTGGATTGGCCGCAGCCGGCGACAACCAGGACGAGAACCATCGAAAAAAGGCGGAATGACGAACGCTGCGCGACAGGCATTGGCGGGGCCCCCTGGGGATGAGCGGCGCGGAATGGTGCGGTGCGCCTTGTGCGAGCGCGAGAGAATACATACAATCGCGACTGTTTGTAAAGGGACGCGCAACCGGCAGCGTCCCGACCCACGAACGGGACGCGATGGCTCGCAGGACGAAGGAAGACGCCGCAATCACCCGCGAACAGCTGCTCGACGCTGCCGAAAAGATCTTTCGGGAGCGCGGCGTCGCACGCAGTTCGCTGGCGCAGGTCGCCGGCGCGGCGGGCGTAACGCGTGGCGCGGTCTACTGGCACTTCCGCGACAAATCGGACCTCTGTTCGGCGATGTGCGAGCGCGCGATGATGCCGCTCGAAACCATGTTGAGCGAGGCCGGTGCAGCGAAGCATGCCGATCCGCTCGGGGCGCTGCGCGAACTCGCGGTCGCAGCACTGTCGCGCCTGGCCCGCGACCCGCGCGCGCAGGCGGTCTTCGAGGTGATGCTGCATGAAAGCGAACACATGGCGGGAATCCCGTCGCTCACCGAGCGCAAGCGTCGCGAGCGCCGGCATTGCCTCGTGCACGTCGAAAGCGTCATGCAGCAGGCGGTTGCGGCAGGGCAGTTGCCGGCGGATACCGATACGGGCCTCGCGACGCAGGCGATGCACGCGTATATCGGCGGACTGATGAACAACTGGGTGCTCGACCGCACGGCTTACGATCTCTCGGCATCGGCAGCGGCGCTCGTCGATGCATTCATCGCCGGTCTCAAGTCGGCGCCGCCGCGCCTGACGGTGTTGCGCCGGCTCGTAGACCCGCAGCGGGGCAAGCGGCGCGCGAGCGCGTAGCACCGCCGGCCCGCCGCGTGCGGCGAGGCATAATGAAACCTCTCGCTGTTTTCCAGGAATCGCGATGCAGATCGACCGGGTAGGCGTCATCGGCGCCGGAACGATGGGCAACGGCATCGCGCAGGCCTGCGCGACGACCGGCATCGACGTCACGATGGTCGACGTCGCGCAGGCGGCGATCGATCGCGGCCTCGGTGCCATTCGCGGCAGCCTCGAGCGACTGGAAAAGAAGGAAAAGATCACCGCCGAAGCGCGCGCGACGGCCGTCAGCCGCATCGAGGGCACGACCGATTACGGCACGCTCGCTCGCTGCGGGATCATCGTCGAGGCCGCGACCGAGAATCTCGATCTCAAGCTGCGCATCCTGAAGCAGATCGATGCCATCGCGAGGCCGGACGCGGTGCTCGCGTCGAACACGTCGTCGATCTCGATCACGCAACTTGCCGCGGTCATTACCCATCCCGAGCGGTTCGTCGGCATGCATTTCTTCAACCCGGTTCCGCTGATGGCGCTGGTGGAAGTGATCCGCGGCCTCCAGACGTCCGACGAAACGGTCTCGACGGTGCAGGCGTTCGCCAAGCGCCTCGGCAAGACGCCGATCGTCGTTCGCAACAGCCCCGGGTTCGTCGTCAACCGGATCCTGTGCCCGATGATCAACGAAGCGATCTTCGCGCTGCAGGAGGGGCTCGCGTCGGCGGAGGACATCGATAACGGCATGCGGCTCGGTTGCAATCATCCGATCGGCCCGCTCGCGCTCGCCGACATGATCGGCCTCGATGTGATGCTCGCCGTGATGAACGTCTTCTACGCCGACTTCAACGATCCGAAGTACCGGCCGGCGCCACTGCTGAAGGAAATGGTCGCCGCCGGTTACCTCGGCCGCAAGTCTCGGCGCGGCTTCTATCGCTACGACAATTGACTTTGGGGTCAGAGCAATAAGTCGACTTATTGCTCTGACCCCAAAGTCGGGGACTGCCATGCAAAAGATCCTGATCGGATTCGCGCTCGCCATCGTCGCGTGTTTCGCCGACGCGCAGACGCCGCCGACACCGGCGGCACCCCTGACGACGCTGCGCGTCCTCGCGTTCGACGGCGGCTGGAATCTGCCGATCTGGGTCGCCCAGCGCAACGGCCTGTTCGATGCGCAGGGCCTCAAGGTCCAGCTCGATTACACGCCGACGTCGGGCTTCCTGGTGACTGCAGTGCTGGACGGCCGCGCCGATATCGCGTTCGCCACGATCGACAACGTCGTCGCGTATCAGGAAGGGCAGGGCGAAGCGAAGATTGCCGACAACCCGGACCTCTTCGCGTTCATGGGCGGCGATGGCGGGTTCTTTTCGCTCGTCGCCTCGCCTGCGGTGAAAAGCGTGACCGATCTCAAGGGCAAGACGGTGTCGGTCGACGCGATGACGACCGGCCTCGCTTTCGTCGTGCGCGAATTGATCGCACGCGGCGGCGTTTCCGAATCCGACGTGAACTTCGTGCGCGTGGGCGGCACCGCCACCCGCTACCGCGATCTCATCGCCGGCAAGCAGGAAGCGACGCTGTTGCGCACGCCGTTCGAGCTTCTCGCGGAAGCGCGCGGATACCACGCCGTCGCGACCGCCGAAACGCTCGGCGCCTACCAGGGCACCGTCGGCCTCGCGCGCCGCAGCTGGGCGCGCGACCACGAGACCGCGCTGGTCGGCTTCCTGCGCGCGTACAAGGCGGCGACGGACTGGCTCTATCAGCCCGCGAATCGCGAGGTCGCCGAAGCGCTGCTCGTCGCGCACATCCGCGACATGACGCCCGCGCTCGCGAAACGCTCGTACGATCTGCTCGTCACCGATCAAGGTGGACTCTCGCGCGACCTTGCGCCGAGCATGCCCGGCATCAAGACGGTGCTCGACCTCCGCGGCAAGTACGCGACGCCGCGCAAGAGCCTGACCGATCCGGCGAAATACGTCGACCTCGCGTATTACGACAAGGCGTTCGGCAGGCGCTGAGTGCGAGCGCGCGAGAACGCATGACGAAAAAGCGCGCCCGCGAACCCGCCGTCGTCCGCCCGGACGACATCGATCCTTCTCATCGCTGGGATCGCCCGCTGCAGGCTCCGGGCCACACGCAGGTCGATTTCGAGGAGCGCGTCAACTTTCGCCGGCTGCACGACTACCGGCTGGCGCGCACGCGTGCCGCGCTCGCCGAATCGGGGCTCGGCGCGCTGCTGTGCTTCGACCAGCACAACATCCGCTACATCACGAGCACCGTCATCGGCGAATGGGCGCGCGACAAGCTGACGCGCTACGCATTGCTGACCGGCAACGGCGACCCCTACATCTGGGATTTCGGCTCCGCCGCGAAGCATCACCGGCTGCACGCGCCGTGGCTCGCGCATGACCACTGTCGCGCAGGCCTGCTCGGCTTGCGCGGGGCGACTGGCAGCGACATCACGCTGTTCCGCGACGCCGCGCGCGAAATCCGGTCGCTGCTCGATGCCGAAGGCGTCGGCGACCTGCCGGTCGGCCTCGACGTCGTCGAGCCGCCGATGCTGTTCGAATTGCAGAGGCTCGGCATCGACGTGCGCGACGGCCAGCAGACGCTGCTGCAGGCCCGCGAAGTGAAAAACATCGACGAATTGACGCTGCTCAACATGGCGGCGGCGATGGTCGACGGCGTCTACCAGGACATCGCGGAGGCATTGAAGCCCGGCGTCAGGGAAAGCGAGATCGTCGCGCTCGCGACCGCGCGCCTCTACGCGATGGGCTCCGATTGCGTCGAGGCGATCAACTCGATTTCCGGCGAGCGCTGCTCGCCGCATCCGCACAATTTCACCGATCGCCTGATCCGGCCGGGCGACCAGGCATTTTTCGACGTGATCCAATCCTTCATCGGTTATCGAACCTGTTATTACCGGACGTTCAGCGTGGGCCGCGCAACGCCTGCGCAACGGACAGCCTACGGCAAGGCGCGCGAATGGATGGATCGCACGATCGATCTGTTGAAGCCTGGCGTCACCACCGACCGGATCGCGCGCGCGCTGCCGAAGGCGGGCGACATCGGATTCGCCAGTGAAATGGAGGCGTTCGGGCTCAATTTCTGTCACGGCCTCGGGCTCGGCCTGCACGAGCGTCCCCTCATTTCCCGCCTGACGTCGCTCAAGGAGCCGATCGAGCTCAAGGCGGGCATGGTGTTCGCCGTCGAAACCTACTGCCCCGCAACCGACGGCATCTCCGCGGCGCGCATCGAGGAGGAAGTGATCCTGACGCCGAACGGGCCGCAGGTCATATCGTTGTATCCCGCGCAGGAATTGCCGATCGCGAATCCGTATTGACGGAGGACGTCATCGCAACTGCTTCGCTCGTCGCCATCCGGGTCGGACGCTGGGTCACCGCGTTCGCCGTCATTGCAGTTACCGCACTCGCGCCGCCTGCGGACGCGCAGCGGGTCGACGATGTCGCCGCGTTGCGGCAGGTGTTCGACGAGTACTGGAACTGGACCAAGCGCGAGTTCCCGGAGTACGCGACGTTCGTCGGTGACGACCGCTACAACGACCGGCTGACCGATCTTTCGCCGGAAGCGATCGCCCGGCGCAAGGCGTACGCGCGTGCACTGCTCGAGCGTTTGGAAAAATTCGACGCGAGCAGGCTGCCGGCCCAGGACGGTGTGTCGCTCGGCATCCTGCGCACGCAACTCGACACGCGGATACGGCTGAACGCGTTTCCGGTCGAGCGCCTGCAGATTTCCCAGACGAGCGGCCCTCAAATCGATCTGGCGTTCCTGGTGAAATCGACGCCGTTTCGAAACGGTGCGGACTACGACGCCTATCTGAAGCGACTGCATGCGTTGCCCGACCACCTGCGCCAGATCGAATCCCTGATGCGCCAGGGTGTTTCGAGCCGGTGGGTTTACCCCGCCGTGGCCATCCAACGCGTGCCCGGCGAGATCGACGCCTGGCTCACGGCGGATAGCGCGCAAAACCCTGCGTACCGGCCCTTCACGGAGTTCCCGCGCGAGATGGGCGACGTCGAGCGCACGCGGCTCCGCGAAGCCGGACGCCGCGCGGTCGCCGACGACGTGGTGCCGGCATTTCGCGCGCTGAAGCAGTTCGTCGAGAAGGACTACCTGCCGAATGCGCGCACGGAACTCGGCGCCGGCACGCTGCCGGGCGGCGCGGCATATTACGACGCGTTGATCGAGCAGCAGACGACCACCCGGCTCACTGCGCGCGAAATCCACGACATCGGATTGCAGGAGGTGGCGCGGATCGGCGCCGAGATGGATGCGGTCGTGCAGAAGACCGGCTTCGCCGGCACGCGCACCGAATTCTTCGCCTGGCTGCGCGACGCGCCGCAGTTCTATTTCGTGCGCGCCGACGAGATGCTGGTCGCCTACCGCGATCTCGCGAAGCGCGTCGACGCGCAGTTGCCGAAGCTGTTCGCGGAGCTGCCGCGGCTTCCCTACGGCATTCGCGCGATGGAGGCGTTCGAGGGCGACAACGCCGAGCACTACACGCCCGGCAGCCCGCAGGCCGGCCGTGCCGGCTGGTTCGAAGCAAACGCCAACAACCTCAAGACGCGCCCGAAGTACGACATGGAGAACGTGTTCCTGCACGAAGCAGTTCCCGGCCATCACCTGCAGATCGCGCGTGCGCAGGAGCTCTCCGGGCTGCCGGAATTTCGCCAGCACGGCTTTTTCGTCGCGTATGTCGAGGGCTGGGCGCTGTATGCGGAAAGCCTGGGCGACGACCTCGGCCTCTATACCGACCCGTATGCGCGCTTCGGACGCCTGACCTGGGAGATGGTGCGCGCGTGCCGGCTCGTCATTGACACGGGCATCCACGCGTTCGGCTGGGATCGGCAGCGCGCGATCGATTACCTGCGCGCGCAATCGGGGTTGAACGAGGCGTTCGCGACGAGCGAGATCGACCGTTACATCGTCGGTCCGGGCCAGGCGCTCGGCTACAAGCTCGGCGAACTGCGGATCAAGGCCCTGCGCGCGAAGGCCACGGCGGCGCTGGGCGATCGCTTCGAAATCCGCCGTTTTCATAATGCGCTGATCGACGACGGCGCGCTTCCGCTCGCGGTGCTCGAACAGCGCGTCGATCAGTGGATTGCACGCGAGGCGACGCGCCCATCCGGCGGCCCGGCCGCGGCGGCGCGCTGACGGTATCAAGAGGATCGAGACGGCGATGGAAACGACCACGGACACGGCCCGCCTCGGGTGGATCGGCACCGGCCGGATGGGGTATGCGATGGCCGAGCGGCTCGCGAAAGCGGGCGCGAACCTCACCGTATGGAATCGAACCCGTGCGAAGGCCGAGCCGCTCGCCAGCGTCGGTGCGCGCGTCGCCACGGACGTGGCCGACCTCGCGGCCTGCGACATCGTGTTCGTCATGGTGTCGACGTGGCGCGACGTGGACGAAGTGATCGGCGGCCCCGCCGGGTTGCTGTCGGCGCAGGGCGCTTTGCCGGGGCTCGTCGTCGAATGCTCGTCGATTTCACTGGAAGGATCGGCGCAGTTGCGCGAGAAGCTCGGCGCGCGCGGCGTCGATCTGCTCGCGGCGCCGGTTTCGGGCAATGCCAAGGTGATCAAGGCAGGCCGGCTGTCGTTCGTCTGCTCGGGGCCGCGCCGGGCGTTCGACGCCGCATTGCCCTATTTGCGGATGATCGCGCCGGCGGCGAGCTACGTCGGCGAAGGCGAGCTCGCGCGCATCGTCAAGATCTGCCACAACGTTTTTCTCGGTGTCGTCACGCAGTCGCTCGCGGAGATCACGATCCTCGCGCAAAAAGCCGGCGTGCCCCGCCATGCGTTCCTCGATTTCATGAACGCGAGCGTCATGGGGTCGACGTTTTCACGCTACAAGACGCCGGCGTTCGTCAATCTCGACTTCACCGTCACCTTCACGCCCGAACTCCTGCGCAAGGATCTCGATCTCGGCCTCGACGCCGCGCGTCGCTTCGACGTCCCGATGCCGCTCGCGTCGATTACGCGCGACGTCGTGCAGACGATGATCGGCCACGGGATGGTGGACAAGGATTTCGCGCAGCTGCTGCTCATGGAAGCGCGCGCGGCCGGCGTCTCGCTGGCGCCCGAGAATGTTCGCGTCGATGACGGCCTCGGCTGAAAACAGGACGCGACAGGCGCGCGCCGGGCCTGTGATGACACCACCGGAGACCCCGATGAATGCAACGACACCCGATGAAGTCGACACGCTGTTCGCGAAGGCGCTGAATGCGGGCGACCTCGACGCGCTGACGTCGCTCTACGAACCCGACGCCTCGCTGATGCCCGCGCCGGGCAGCGTCGTCGTCGGCAAGGTCGCGATCCGCAGCGCGCTCGCGGGATTTCTGGCGGCGAAGCCGAGCATGACGCTCACGGCCAGGACGCTGACCCAAACGGGCGATCTTGCACTCGTCAGTGCCCAATGGCGGCTCGCGATGCACGGGCCCGACGGCAATCCGTCGATGATGACCGGGCAAAGCGTCGAAGTGCTGCGCCGGCACCCGGATGGACGCTGGCTGTTCGCGATCGACTTTCCATTCGGCGTCGGCTGAACCGTTCGGGGTTTCCCGCATTGCGCGACGCTCCCGATCGCCCGTACCATAGCCGCCCGCCGAGCGACCGCACGAGCCGCCGGCGCGCATCGCAG
>DASSEA010000004.1:0-3860 GCA_035696805.1 Casimicrobiaceae bacterium | reverse complement strand
TAAGTCGCGCCCTTCCATCGCGACCAAGAGGAGGATTCGTCGCGCGACTTATTGCTCTGACCCAAAAGTCAGGCGGACCGCGAATGCGTTCGCAGCAACCGCTGTTGTTCGCGATTCCATTCGCGCTCCTTGATCGCCGCGCGCTTGTCGTGCTGCTTCTTGCCCTTGGCGAGGCCGATCGCGAGCTTGACCCGGCCCTTGCTGTAGTGCAGGTCCAGCGGCGTGAGCGTGTAGCCCGCGCGTTCGACCTTGCCGATCAGGCGGTTGATCTCCTCGCGATGCAGCAGGAGACGCCGCGTACGCGTCGGGTCGGGGTGAACATGCGTCGACGCGGTCGTCAGCGGCGAGATGTGCGCGCCGATCAGCATCAGCTCGCCGCTCTTGACAACGACATACGCTTCCTTGAGGTTCGCGCGACCGCCGCGAATCGCCTTCACCTCCCAGCCTTCGAGCGCGATGCCGGCTTCGAATCGCTCCTCGATAAAATAGTCGTGATAGGCCTTGCGGTTTTCGACGATGCTCATTCCACGACAGACGCCCCGATTCGATCGTCCGGCATTCTACCTGCGGGACCGCTCACGCAGCCGGGGGCGCGCCCGCGCGCAATTGACGATCGCGTCATGCAGCGCGTTCTGAAGAGCGTGCTCGTGCCGTATTCGGCGTCGCAGATGTTCGAGCTCGTCGACCGTTTCGACCTCTATCCACAGTTCCTGCCCTGGTGCGCGGGCGCGCAGGTTCTCGAGCAGGCCGGTGAGCGCAAGACGGCGCGCATCGACATCGACTACCACGGCGTTCGCGCACACTTCACGACCGACAACCTGAACCGGCCGCCCGAGTCCATCGTCATCACGTTGAGGGACGGTCCGTTTCGCCACCTGCACGGCGAGTGGCGATTTCGCGCGCTGGGCGAACACGGTTGCAAGGTCGAGTTCGAACTCGCCTACGAGTTCGCGACGCACCTCCTCGACAAGGTGATCGGTCCGGTGTTCGGTCACATCGCGGCGACGTTCATCGACGCGTTCGTGCGCCGCGCCGAAGCCGTTTACGTCGCTCGCTGAAAAGGGCTGCATGCGCGTCAACGTGGCCTACGTCGCACCGGGCGTCGAAGTGCTGATCGCGGTCGAACTCGACGACGGCGCCACGATCGCCGATGCGATCGGCGCATCACGCATCGCCGAGCGCATCGGCGTCGATGCCACGTTGCACGGCTACGCCGTCTTCGGCAAGCGCGCGAATTCCGATACGGCGCTCTTCGACGGTGACCGCGTCGAGATCACGCGCCCGCTGGTGTTCGATCCGAAGACGGCACGACGACGACGCGCGGCACGGTCGCGATAGCGATCGAGCGTTCCAAGCAAACCCTTGACGTCGGCGCGAATTTCGGGACAATCGCGCCCGTGCCGTTCGCCCATCGACCCGCTGCACGGTGCCTCACGCGCGCGCACTCGCACTTCACTGCGCTTGCCGTCGTCATCGCGGCGCTGCACGCGTCCGTGGCGTTTGGCGCCGAACGTCCGGCCGATCGCTCGCTTGCCGACCGGGCGCGCACGTCGCTGGGCGCCGCAGCGACACGCGTCGTCGACGGGACGCGCGAACTCGGCATGTTCGCGCTGTCGCTCGTGGGCATCGATTATCGGTACGGCGGCGATACGCCCGAACGTGGCCTCGATTGCAGCGGGCTCATCCGCTACGTGTTCCAGGAAGTGACCGGCGTCACGTTGCCGCGCACGTCGAAAGAGCTGAGTCGCATCGGGCGCGACGTTCGCGCAGCGGAACTCGCGCCGGGCGATCTCGTGTTCTTCAACACGCGCCGGTTCGCGTTCTCGCACGTCGGCATCTATCTCGGCGACGACCGGTTCATCCATGCGCCGTCGCGCGGCGGCGAGGTGGGTGTCGCCTCGCTGTCCAGCGAGTACTGGCGCAAACGCTACAACGGCGCCCGGCGCCTCGTGGGGGTGTTGCCGGCGCTGATGCCGGCGCTCGTCGCGCGCGCCGAAGCGAGCGTGCCACCGATTCCGACGTTGCCGGATACGGGATCGCTGACCCCGGATGCCGTACCTGCCGGGTCGGGCGATGCGCTCGATCGGGACGCACCGCTACCCGACCCGCCCGATCCCTGACAGCGGGGTCGGACTCGACTGTTCGCGATAACCCGCGAGTCCGACCCAATCAGCCGCGCGCGCCGGCGCGCCGCAGTTCCTTCACCCTGTCCTCTTCTTCGACGCGCGTCGCCCAGTCGAGCGCAGACGCGCCGTCCTGATTGCGATGATTGACGTCGGCACCGCGCCCGATGAGCAGGCGCGCGGTATCGAGATGGTGCTCGCGTATCGCCATCATCAGCGCGGTCGTGCCGTTCGGCGACGCCGCATTGATGTCGGCACCGCGCTGCAACAGGAACGTCGCCACCGCGTCGTGACCGCCGGTGGCCGCATAGATCAACGGCGTCCAGCCGCGCGGGTTGATCGTCGCGCCCGCCGCCACGAGCGCACGTACCGTGTCGAGATCGCCCTTGAGCGACGCCAGCAGGAGCGGCGTGTCGCCGAACCGATTGGGTTTTTCGGGATCGGCTTTCGCCGCCACCAGCACGGCAACGGTCCGCGCGCTGCCATTGCGCGCCGCGATCCCGAGCAGCGTGTCTCCGCTCGCGTCGACGGAATTCGGGTCCATGCCGCGCGCGAGCAGGCGTTTGACGTCGTCCGCGCGATCGTTCGCCACCGCGACCGTCAGGTCGTCGAGCAGACCCTGCGCGGACAGCGCGAACGAAAGCATGCACAGCGTCACGCCGGCCAACGTGGCGCGCGCCAGTCGCTCAATGAACATGCGGAGGAATTCCGAACAGCCGGAAGAAATTCGCCGATGTCGCCTCGGCGATCGTTGCGACGGGAACGTCACGAAGCCGGGCAATCTCCTCGGCGACGTGGCGGACATACGCCGGCTGGTTGCGCTTGCCGCGATGCGGCACCGGCGCGAGGTAGGGACTGTCGGTCTCGATCAGCATCCGGTCGAGCGGCACGCGTCGTGCGACGTCCTTGAGTTCGCCGGCATTCTTGAACGTGACGATCCCCGAAAACGAAATGTGGAAGCCGAGCGCGAGCGCCTGCTCGGCGAACGACCAGCTTTCGGTGAAACAGTGCATGACGCCGCCGGCTTCACTCGCACGCTCGTCCCGCATGATGGCCAGCGTATCTTCCGTGGCTGCGCGCGTGTGGATGACGAGCGGTCTGCCGGCCGTTCGCGCCGCGCGGATGTGCGTGCGAAACCGTTCGCGCTGCCAGCCGAGATCGCCGGTCTCGCGATAATAGTCGAGGCCGGTTTCGCCGATTGCGACGATCTTGTCCTGCGCGGCGCGCTCCACCAGCAGCTCCTCGGTCGGTTCGGCGGTGTCGGCGTAATCCGGATGAACGCCGACCGTTGCATAAAGATTCGCGTGCGCACGAGCTAACGAATGGACGGCCGGCCACGCCTCCATCTCGACGGCGATGCACAACGCGTGCGTGACCTGGTTGTCGCGCATCGCGTCGAGCACGCGCGGCAGTTCGTCGCGGAGCTCGGGAAAGTCGAGGTGGCAATGCGAGTCGACGAACACTACATCGTGTGCGTCGATCGCGTGGAGCCGAGGTGTTCGCCGAGGATCCGCTCGATCGTGGCCTTGGCCGCCGCGCCCGTTTCGTCGAGCGTGAACTGGACGCCGATGCCCTGCGTGCGATTGCCCTGCCCGCCGTCAGGCGTGATCCAGACGACCTTGCCCTGCACGGCGATGCGATTCGGATCGTCCATCAGCGACAGCAGCATGAACACCTCCTCGCCGAGCGAGTACGGCCGCGACGTCGGGATGAAGATGCCCCCGCCCTTCAGGAACG
>DASSEA010000003.1:0-7993 GCA_035696805.1 Casimicrobiaceae bacterium | reverse complement strand
CGCGCCTGCGGCTCGACCACGTCGACCTCGCGTTCTGCCATCGCCCCGACCCCGACACGCCGATCGAGGAGACAGTGTTCGCGTTCGACGACATGATCCGCGCCGGCAAGGTGCTGTATTGGGGAACGTCCGAATGGAGCGCAGCCGAAATCATGGCGGCGTACCAGATCGCCGAGCGCCATCACCTGCACAAGCCTGTGATGGAACAGCCGCAATACAACCTGCTCCATCGCGAGCGCGTCGAGCATGAATATGCGCGGCTTTATCGCGACATCGGACTTGGCACGACGACATGGAGCCCGCTTGCGTCCGGTCTGCTGACCGGCAAGTACGCGCGCGGCGTTCCCGCGGATTCGCGCGCGGCGATCAAGGGCTTCGAATGGCTCGCCGATCGCATCCTCGAACCGACCGGACTCGCCAAGGTCCAATCGCTCGTTCCGATCGCAGACGAGCTCGGTTGTACGCTCGCGCAGATGTCCCTCGCGTGGTGCCTCAGGAATCCGCACGTGTCGACGGTGATCACCGGCGCAAGTCGGCCCGCGCAAGTCGTCGAGAACATGCGCTCGCTCGCCGTCGTCGCGAAGCTCACGCCCGACGTCATGGCGCGCATCGACGCCGCGGTGGCCGGCTGAAGGTCGCAATCGGATGAATCCGCTCGAATCCTGGACCGAAGAGCAACGCTCGGCTTTCCTGTACCGCGCGTGCGCGGATGCCGAAAGCGGCACGGTGCGCGCCGAACTGTTCCGCCGCCTCGCCGGCGAGGCGGAAGCCCAGGCCGCGATCTGGCGCGCCCAGCTCACGTCGCGCGGACATCCGGCTCCGGGACCGTTCGTGCCGGATGCACGCACGCGCCTGGTTGCGGGCCTCGTCCAGTGGCTGGGCCCGCGCCGGCTCAAGAACGTGCTGTCCGCGATGAAGGTGCGCGGCATGGCCGTCTACGGCGCGGCGATGCCGTCGGAATCGGGACATGCAGCGCCACCGATTGGGGCGCTGTTCGAGCGCCGCCATCGCGGGCTCGGCGGCGGCGGGAATCTGCGCGCCGCGGTGTTCGGCGTGAACGACGGCCTGGTGTCGAACGCGAGCCTCATCCTCGGCGTCGCCGGCGCGACGTCGGACTTGAAGGTCGTCGTGCTGAGCGGCGTCGCGGGCATGGCGGCCGGCGCGTTTGCGATGGCCGCGGGCGAGTACGTGTCGGTGCAGTCCCAACGCGAGCTGTACGAATACCAGATCGCGCTCGAGCGCGACGAGCTCAAGCAGTATCCGGAGGCGGAAGCGCAGGAACTCGCGCTGATCTACGCGGCGAAAGGCTTGCCGCCGAAGCAGGCCGACCGGCTCGCCAAGCGACTCGTCGCGGATCCCGAAAATGCGCTCGATACGCTCGCGCGCGAGGAACTCGGGCTCAACCCGGCCGAACTTGGATCGCCGCTCGGTGCAGCACTGTCCTCGTTGTCGGCGTTTGGCGCGGGCGCCGTGGTTCCCCTCGCGCCCTACCTGCTCGGCGGCGGCTCCAGCGCGCTCGGATGGACGATCGGCCTGACCGCCGCAGGCCTGTTCTCGGTCGGTGCAACGCTGTCGCTCTTCACGGGCCGCCACGCCGTGTTTTCCGGGGCGCGCATGCTGGCGCTCGGCCTGCTCGCGGGCGGCGTGACGTTCATGCTCGGACGATTGCTCGGGGTCGTCGCGGGCTGACGCCGGCACGCGAGCGCTCGGCGCGGCGATCTCAAAAACAAGGCCGCATCACGTGCGGCCTTGTAATTGCGATCGTGTGGACAGGAGATCACACGATCGTGTGCGTCGTTCCTTGAAGTTGCTCAGGCGGCCTTCATGCATTCCGACATGAACTTCTTGCGCTCGTCGCCTTTCATCCCTTTGGACTTCGTGTTGCAGGAACCCATCTTCGTGTCGTAGACCTTCTTTTCGGCGCTCAGGCAATCCTTCATGAACGACTTGCGTTCATCGCCCTTCTTGTCGGCCGCCTTCGTGTTACACGTCTTCATGCGTTCCTGCTGCGCGTTTTGCGCGAGCGCGGGCGTCGCGACCGCGGCGAACGCGCCGATCATCATCAATGCAAGGAGTTTTTTCATCGAACCCTCGGGTAGGTGGATATCGGTGGACTTGCCGGACCGCGGGCAGCCCTGGAGCGCTGCCGTAGACGTTGAATCGAGTCTACGGCAACCCTAACGGACGGGGCAACGAATTCGCCGACAGCGCGGAGCGCCGTGTTGCGCCGGGTACACTCTTGCACCGCAGCATGGCAGCGCCGGGTCGTCGCTCCACCGCGGTCTCGGCGGGTCATCCGACGTTAACCTTTTGATCCCATTCGGGAAGTCATTCCCATGATCCTCGTCCTCGAACCGAATACCCACCCGGATAGCCTCGATTACCGGATGCTGACCGGCCAGCTCGAACGGCTGCCGAACGTGACGTTTCGGGTCCACCGCGAAGTCGGCACCGAGGTGACGCTGACGGAGATCTACCTGATCGGCAACACGGGCGCCCTCACGACCGAGCAGATGCAGGTACTTCCCTGCGTCGCCAAGGTCGTTCGTGTCTCGGAACCGTATCGCGTGCTGGGCCGCCACCAGCAGGGTGACGATCGCCCGTCATCGTTCGACTACAACGGCGTTAACTTCGGCCAGGACACGCTCAACGTTTTTGCGGGACTTTGCGCCGTCGATTCGCGCGAATCGGTCGAGTCGATGATGAAAGCGCTGCGCGACCACGGCCAGGTGTGCACGCGGATGGGTGCGTACAAGCCGCGGACGTCGCCCTACGCATTCCAGGGCTTCGGCGCCGCGTGCCTGCCGTACGTGTTCGAACTCGCCGGCAAATACGGCATCCGCGTGATCTCGATGGAGGTGACGCACGAGTCGCACGTCGAGGAAATTCGCGCGGCGCTCGCAGCGACCGGCAACGCGACCGGCGTGATGCTGCAGATCGGCACGCGCAACACGCAGAACTTCGAATTGCTGAAGCTGGTCGGCCGCCAGCAGGAATTCCCCGTCCTGATCAAGCGGGGCTTCGGCATCACGCTCGATGAATCGCTGAACGCGGCCGAATATCTCGCGACCGAAGGCAACCGCAAGGTCGTGTTCTGCCTGCGCGGCATGAAGACCAACATGGGCGACCCGCACCGGAATTTCGTCGACTTCGCCCACGTCCCGGTCGTGAAGCGACTGACGCGCATGCCGGTGGCGATCGATCCGTCGCACTCGGTCGGGTCGCGGGCGCGTGCGCCCGACGGAATGCTCGACGTCTTTCACGCGGTCGCGCAAGGAATCATCGCCGGCGCGAACATCGTGCTCGTCGATTTCCATCCCGAACCCGCGCGCGCACTCGTCGACGGCCCGCAGGCGTTGCTGCTCTCGGAACTGCGAACCTTCCTCGACGACGTCGCGCTCGTGCGCGATGCCTACGAGCGCCGGGCGACGGTCGCGCGCGCACAGCGCGTGGCCGCCTGACGGCCGGGGCAGCGGTTCGAGTGCGCTCCGCGGCTCGCCGACGGCGCGTTGCGTTCGCGCGGCCTGCGCGTGACGATGCGCGCCGCGACGGTGGCCCGCGGGCCGTGCATCCGTCGTATCGAGCGCCGCGCTGGCTCGCCGGCGGGCATGCGCAGACGATCTGGCCGTACCGCTTGCGTCGCCGCGCGGTATCGCTGCGTCGTGAGCGGATCGACACGCCCGACGGCGACTTCTGGGACTTCGATTGGCTCGACAGCGATGCGCGGCCAGGCGCTCCGCTGCTCGTGCTGTTCCACGGCCTCGAAGGCGGATCGCAATCGCACTACGCGCGTGCGTTGCTCCACGCCGTCGCGCGGATCGGCTGGCGTGCGGTTGTGCCGCACTTTCGAGGCTGCGGCGGCGAAGCGAACCGCCTGCCGCGCGCATACCACTCCGGTGATCACGTTGAAATCGGTGCGATGCTCGACGCGATTCGCCGCCGCGTGCCACCGCCCGCGCCGCTGTATGCGGTTGGCGTGTCGCTCGGGGGCAGCGCGCTTTTGAACTGGCTCGGCCGCGCGGGTGCCGACGCGTCGAACGTCGTGACGGCGGCCGCCGCCGTATCGGCGCCGCTCGACCTGACGGCAGCCGGCACAGCGATCGCGCGCGGGCTCAATCGAATCTACACGACGCACTTCCTGCGATCGCTGAAACCGAAATCGCTCGCGATGGCTGCGCGCTTTCCCGGATTGCTCGATGCCGCGCGCATTCGTCGCGTCCGCACGATGTGGGAATTCGACGACGCCGTCACCGCGCCGCTGCATGGCTTCGCGGGGACGCGCGACTACTGGATGCGGGCGTCGTCGAAGCCCTGGCTGCGGCAAATTGCGATACCGACGCTCGTGCTCAACGCACGCAACGATCCCTTCATCCCGGCGCATTCGCTGCCGCAGGCGGCGGACGTGAGCGCGAGCGTGACGCTCGAGCAGCCGCGCCACGGCGGGCACGCCGGCTTCGCGAGCGGTCGCTTTCCCGGCCACGTCGATTGGCTGCCGGCTCGGTTGCTACACTACTTTGCCGCGAATACGTCCGGCACATCCCTATAACGGACCGGGTGAACGCCCGCGACCACGATGCTTCCATCGGAGATTTTCAAGGCATACGACATTCGCGGGATCGTCGGCCGCACGCTCACGCCGCCCATCGTGCGCACGATCGGGCAGGCGCTCGGCAGCCTCGCCCGCGATCGCAGTCGCGACACGATCGCCGTCGGCCGCGACGGTCGCTTGTCGGGCCCGGAGCTGATCGGCGCGCTGTCCGACGGCATTCGTAGCGCTGGCGTGAACGTCATCGACGTCGGCATGGTCGTCACGCCGATGACGTACTTCGCCGCGCAGCACCTCGGCACCGCGTGCAGCGTCATGGTGACCGGCAGTCACAATCCGCCCGATTACAACGGGCTCAAGATGGTGATCGACGCAACGACGCTGTCGGGCGAGGACATCCAGGCGCTGCGTGCGCGGATCGAACGCAACGACCTCCACGACGGCACCGGGAGCTGGCGCGCGGCCGATGTCGCGCCCGCGTATTTCGATCGCATCACCGGCGACATCCGCCTCGCACGGCCCCTTCGCATCGCCGTCGATTGCGGCAACGGCGTCGCCGGCGCGTACGCACCCGAACTGTATCGTCGGCTCGGCTGCGAAGTCGTCGAACTGTTCTGCGATGTCGACGGACGCTTCCCGAATCACCATCCGGATCCGTCGCAACCGAAGAACCTGGAAGATCTGAAGCAGCGGCTCGCTCAGGGCGACTGCGAACTCGGACTCGCGTTCGACGGCGATGGCGATCGGCTCGGCGTCGTGACGCCTGGCGGGAACATCATCTACGCCGATCGCCAGCTCATGCTGTTCGCGGCCGACGTGCTGAAGCGCGTCCCGGGTGCGACGATCATCTACGACGTCAAGTCGACGCGCAACCTGAAGCCCTGGATCACGCGCCACGGCGGCGTCCCGATGCTCTGGAAAACCGGGCACTCGCTGATCAAGAGCCGGATGAAGGAGGTTGGCGCCGCGCTCGCCGGCGAAATGAGCGGACACACGTTCTTCGGCGAACGCTGGTACGGCTTCGACGACGGCCTTTACGCCGGTGCGCGCCTGCTCGAAATCGTCGCTCGAACGAACGATCCCGCCGCGATGCTCGACGCGCTGCCCGACGCCTTGTCGACGCCGGAGCTCAACATCGCATGCACCGAGGGCGAGCAGCATGCGCTGGTAGCGAAGCTGCAGGCCGACGCGAAATTTCCGGGCGCGACCGACGTGATCCGCATCGACGGCTTGCGTGTGGAGTATCCGGACGGCTTCGGTCTTGCGCGCGCGTCGAACACGACGCCTGTCGTGGTGCTGCGCTTCGAAGCCGACGACGCCGCAGCGCTCGCCCGGATCCAGGGCGAGTTTCGCCGCGTGCTGACGGACGCAAAGCCCGGCGTCGCCCTCCCGTTTCCGTGAACGCCGCCGCGGCGGGATCGAGCGACGAACCGCCGGTATCGCTCGCCGACGTCGAGGCGGCACGCGCGAGAATCGCCGGCGGCATTTACGAGTCGCCGTGCGTCGAGTCGATTCCGCTGTCGCAGCTCACCGGCGCGCACATCTACTGCAAGCTCGATTACCTGCAGCGCACCGGCAGCTTCAAGGAACGCGGTGCGCGCAATGCACTGCTGCAATTGCCCCCGGAACAGCGGCGCCGCGGCGTGATCGCCGCCTCGGCCGGCAACCACGCGCAAGGGGTGGCGTATCACGGCGCGTTACTCGGCATACCCGTGACGGTGGTCATGCCGAAATTCGCGTCGCTGATGAAGGTCAGCAACTGCCGCCAACTCGGCGCGACGATCGTGCTGCACGGCGCCGACCTGTCGGAGGCGCGTGCGGAAGCCGAAGCGATCGCGGTGCGCGACGGGCTTACGTTCATCCATCCATTCGACAACGCGAACGTCATCGCCGGTCAGGGCACGATCGCGCTCGAAATCCTCGAACAGACGCCCGGCCTCGAGGCGGTCGTCGCGCCGATCGGCGGTGGTGGCCTGCTCGCGGGCATCGGCACGGTGATGAAAGCGCGCAAACCATCGGTGCGCATCGTCGGCGTCGAGCCGGACCACGCGGCGTGCCTCACGGCCGCGCTCGCTGCAGGACATCCGGTGCCGGTCGCGCTTTCGCACACGCTCGCCGACGGGCTCGCGGTGACGCAGGCGGGCTGGCGTCCATTCGAAATTCTTCGGCGCGTCGTCGATGACGTCGTCACCGTCGACGAGGCAACGATTGCACTCGCTGTCCTGCGCCTGATCGAACTCGAAAAGAGCGTCGTCGAAGGTGCGGGCGCTGCGCCCCTCGCCGCATTTCTCGCCGGGAAACTCGATCACCTAAAGGGGAAGGAAGTCGTACTCGTCCTGTGCGGCGGCAACATCGACCTGACGACGCTCGATCGCGTGATGGAGATCGGCCTCGTCGCCGACGGCCGCCTTTCGCGCTTCACCGTTTCGATCAGCGACCGGCCGGGCGGCCTCGCGCGCCTTGCCGAGGTCATCGCGTCGACGGGCGCGTCGATCAAGGAAATCGTGCACGACCGCGCGTTCGCCGGGCCGAATCTCTCGGAGGTCCGCGTCGTGTGCGTCGTCGAAACGACGGGGCACGACCACGTCGCACAGTTGCATCGCGCGCTGGCCGGCGCCGGAGTGCGCATCGTCGCACCCGCGTGAGCGTCGCCCGTGCGCGCGACCGGTCGCAGGCGTCGCGTGCACTATAATCGGCGACGGCAAGGGCGTCGCAGGCAGACATCGACGACGCCCGGCGCGGAAGGCACTTCCGCCGTTCCGCCACTCTGGAGGAGTTCAATGATTCTGCGTAAAGCACTCGGCTGCGCCGTCATCGTCGCGGCCGCCGCCACCGCACCGCTCGCATCGGCGGCCGACACCTTCATCAACGTGCTGACCGGCGGTACCAGCGGCGTCTATTACCCGCTCGGGGTCGCACTTGCCAATGTCATCGGCAAGGCGATGCCGGCCGTCAAGACGTCGACGCAGGCGACGAAGGCTTCGGTCGAGAACCTCAACCTGCTGCAGGCGGGGCGCGGCGAGATCGCGTTCACGCTCGGGGATTCGCTGTCCGATGCGTGGAAGGGCAACGAGGAAGCGGGCTTCAAGACACCGCTCAAGAAACTGCGCGGCATCGCGGCGATCTACCCGAACTACATCCAGATCGTCGCGCGTGCCGATTCCGGCATCAAGACGCTCGCGGATCTGAAAGGCAAGAACATCTCGGTCGGTGCCCCGAAATCGGGCACGGAACTCAACGCCCACACGATCTTCGCGGCGGCCGGCCTCACGTACAAGGACTTCGGCAAGGTCGAATACCTGCCGTTCGGCGAATCGGTCGAGCTGATGAAGAATCGGCAGCTCGATGCAACGCTGCAGTCGGCGGGGCTCGGCGTTTCGTCGCTGCGCGACCTCGCGACGTCCGTCGACATCGTCGTCGTCACGATTCCGCCCGACGTGATCAAGA
>DASSEA010000002.1:0-6961 GCA_035696805.1 Casimicrobiaceae bacterium | reverse complement strand
ACGACGAAATCGAAGGGGTCGGCAGCCTCCACGCGCCGGGCTGCGTCGACGCCGCCCATGGCCGTGATCGCAATCGTCGTACCGGATTGTTTCTCATACGTCGCAGCGAGGTCTGCGAGAACGTGGCGCATGGCCATCGAGCAGATGCCGCGGATCGGCTCGCCGATTTCTTGCTCGACGCTCATGTCAAGACGCGCTCAGTCGATGTATTTCAGTCCGGCCTTCTGCAGCGGCTCGCGCATCCCGTACATGTCGAGCCCGAGCGTTCCCGACGCGAGCCTGGCGCGCTTTTCGCCTTCGTTCGCTTCGCGCGCCGTCGCCATTTCGAGGGCCTTGCTCGCAAGCCGCGACGGGACCACGACGACACCATCGTCGTCGGCCACGACGACGTCGCCCGGATAAACGAGCGCGCCTGCGCACACGACGGGAATGTTCACCGAGCCGAGCGTCGCCTTCACGGTGCCTTTGGCGGAAATGGCCTTGCTCCACACCGGGAACTGCATCTGCGTCAGCACGCGAACGTCGCGCACGCCGCCATCGATGACCAGCCCGCGCGCACCGCGTGCCTTGAAGCTCGTCGCCAGCAATTCGCCGAAATAGCCGTCCGTGCATTCCGCGGTGATGGCCGCGACGACGATATCCCCGGGGCGGATCTGCTCCGCAACGACGTGCAGCATCCAGTTGTCGCCCGGGTGCAGCAATACGGTCACCGCGGTTCCGGAGGCCTGCGCGGCTGCGTAGATGGGTCGCATGTACGGCCCGAGCAGACCCGTCCGGCCGATCGCTTCGTGCACGGTCGCCGTACCAAGCGCGCCGAGCGCCGCCGCGACGTTACCGTCCGCGCGAGCGACGTTGCGATACACCACTCCGAGTTCGTACATCGTCAGCGTCCTCCGGCCTTCAGCGCGGCATCGAGCCGCGGGTAAACCCGTCGCGCGTTGGTCTCGTAGATCTTGCGTCGATCTCGGGCATCCATCGGCACCGACTCGATATAGCGCTTCGTGTCATCGTAGAAGTGGCCGGTTTCGGGATCGACGCCGCGGACTGCTCCGATCATTTCGCTCGCGAACAGGATGTTGTCCACCGGAATCACGCGCGTCAGCAGGTCGATTCCCGGCTGGTGATAGACGCAGGTATCGAAGAAGACGTTCTTCAGCAGATGATCCTTCAGCAGCGGCTTCTTCAGCTCCTGCGCAAGCCCGCGGAAGCGTCCCCAGTGATACGGCGCTGCGCCGCCGCCGTGCGGGATGACGAAGCGCAGCGTCGGGAAATCCTTGAACAGGTCGGACGTCAGGCACTGCATGAACGCGGTCGTGTCGGCGTTCAGGTAGTGCGCGCCCGTCGTGTGAAAGCTCGGATTGCAGCTCGTGCTGACATGGATCATCGCCGGGATGTCGTACTCGATCATCTTTTCGTAGATCGGATACCAATGACGATCAAAGAGCGGCGGCGAGTTCCAGTGACCGCCGGAAGGGTCCGGATTCAGGTTGATCGCGACATTGCCGTATTCTTCGACGCAGCGGACGAGTTCGGGAATGCTGGTGGCGGGATCGACGCCGGGGCTTTGCGGCAACATCGCCGCCGGAATGAAATGATCCGGAAACAACCGGCTCACGCGGTGGCAAAGCTCGTTGCAGATCGCCGCCCAGGTGCTGGAAACGCTGAAATCGCCGATGTGATGCGCCATGAAGCTGGCGCGTGGACTGAAAATCGTGACGTCGAGGCCGCGTTCGCGCATGAGCCGCAGCTGATTGCTTTCGATCGTCTCGCGCAATTCGTCGTCGCTGATTCGCAGCTCCGATGCGCGCGGCATCTGCGCAGGATCCCGAATCCCCTCGATCTGGCGGTTGCGCCACTGCTCCAGCGCCTTCGGCGCCGTCGTGTAGTGGCCGTGGATGTCGATGATCATTTTTCCCACTCCAGCTTGCCGGCGCTCTTGCCTGCGACCGAATACAACGCGCCCGGCGCATTGCGCGTGTGCCGGAACGCTTCGAGCGACTCGCCGCGCATCGCCGCGTAGATATGCAGGTTCGACACGCCGACGACGGCGCCGAGCTTCTCCAGCATGAAAAAGATCGCGCCGTAGTGGATGAGTCCGCGCCAATCGCGTCGCCGGATCAGGTCGCGTTCCTGCTCGGTGAGTCCCGCAGCCTCGAAACTCGCCTCGGGGTCGCGCAGGAATGCCTCGCGATGGCCCGGCTCCACCATCCGGTGCAGATAATCGTTGATGCGAAACGACGCCACGCTGCGTTCGAGCGTGAACGGGTACGTCCCGGTCAGGGTTTCGACGCCGCGAAGTTCGCGCCCGATGTGGTCGCGGTGGCGCTCGACAGCCGCGGGGTCCGGCGAGTCCACACCTTCGTAGATCGCGGTCGCGATGCCCGTCATCGAGGGCAGGTAATAACTTCGGTACTTGCATTCGACCCGTTCGGCCAGCGCGCCACGCATCGCGAGCCACATGACGACTTCGGCGCCCTCGAGGCCGCCGAGCTTCGCGTAGTCCGCGACGGTCATGCCGGCGAGTCGTTCGGGATCCTGTTCGAAGAGATCGAGAAACTCCTGGTCCCATTGCGGGTTGTTGAATCCGGCGCGCTCGCCGTGAACCTGGTGTGACAGGCCGCCGGTCGCGACGATCGCCACGTCGAGATCGCCCGGAAAGCTTTCGATCGCGCGCCGCAGTCCTTGTCCAAGCTTGTAGAAGCGGCGGGCGCTCGGGATCGGAAACTGAAGCACGCCCATTTGCAGCGGCACGATGGAGACGGGCCATTCGGGCGCGTGCGGAGAGAGGACGGACAACGGCGAAAAACAGCCATGGTCGAGCGCACGATGCTGGAAGAACGACAGATCGAACTCGTCCGCCATCAATGAGCGTCCGATGTGCGCGGCGAGCGCCGGATGGCCCTTGATAGGTGGAAGATCACGCGCGCCGGCGCCTTCGTCGGCAACGTGCCACTCGGCTCCGACGCCAAGTGCGAACGCGGAGTAATGGTCGAAGAAGAACGACGTGACGTGGTCGTTATAGATCAGAAGCAGCACGTCCGGGCGCTTGTCCGCGAGCCACGCGCTGAGGGGCGCGAAATGCTCGAAGATCGGCGCCCACACCGGATCGTCGCGTTTGTTGCGGTCGTACGCAAAGCCGATGGTCGGCGTGTGGGAGGCAGCGATGCCTCCGACGATTCGGGCCATGGAATAGCTTCTCCGTGAAGGCGGGTGATCCGGGACTTTATACTTCGCAAACTCGGCCGACGGTGATGACGAAACTACGTCCGCCGAACGTCATTCGTTCGCAAGGCCGCGCGCCAGCCGTCGCCCGGACGGAGCGCACTTAAACAACAGGGAGGAATCGATGTCGCAGCCATTCGCCGTCACCCGCCGTCGCGTGCTCCAGGCCGTCGCGGGCGCGCTCGCTACGAGCTACGTGCACCCGGTCTTCGCCGCGGATCCGTTGCGAATCGGACTGATCCTGCCGCTCACGGGGCCGTTCGCGTCAACCGGTCGCCAGATCGAAGCCGCGTGCAGGCTGTACATGCAAAGGAATGGCGACAGCGTCGCCGGGCAGAAGATCGAGCTGCTGGTGCGAGACGACACGGGCGTCGCGCCCGAGACCACCAAGCGCATTGCGCAGGAACTGGTGGTCAGGGACAAGGTGCAGATCCTCGCGGGGTTCGGACTCACGCCGCTCGCGCTGGCAGCGGCGCCGGTCGCGACCGAATCCAAAACGCCGATGGTCGTCATGGCTGCTGCCACGTCGATCATTCCGACGAAGTCGCCGTACATCGTGCGCACCGGATTCACGCTGCCGCAAGTCACCGGGCCGATCGCCGACTGGGCCGGCAAGAACGGGATCAAGACCGTCGTCACACTGGTGACGGACTATGCACCCGGTCTCGACGCGGAAAACACGTTCGTCAAGCGATTCACCGCCGCCGGCGGCAAGATCGTGGACTCGTTGCGCGTCCCGTTGCGCAATGCCGACTATGGTCCGTTCATCCAGCGCGCAAAGGACGCTAAGCCGGATGCGTTGTTCGTGTTCGTGCCCTCGGGCGAAGGATCGGCCGTGATGAAGCAGTTCAACGATCGCGGGCTGAAAGACGCCGGGATCCGGATGATCGGCACGGGCGATGTCGTCGACGACGACCTGCTCGAAAGCATGGGTGCGGTCGCGGTCGGCATCGTGACGTCGTTTCACTACTCCGCTGCGCATGATTCACCCGAGAACAAGGCCTACGTCGACGGGTTCATGAAGGCCAACGGTGGCATGCGACCGAATTTCCATTCGGTCGGCGGTTACGACGGCATGCACCTGATCTACGAAGCGCTGAAGAAGACCGGTGGCGACGCCAACGGCGACAAATTGCTCGAGGCGATGAAGGGCATGCGATGGATGAGCCCACGCGGTCCGTTGACGATCGATCCGGCGACACGCGACGCCGTACAGACTGTGTACATCCGCAAAGTCGAGATGGTGAACGGCAAGCCATGGAGCGTCGAGTTCGACAAGGTGGAGAACATCAAGGACCCCGGCGCGGGCTGAGGCGCGGGCCGTGATCGTGCAGCGCGTGGCTGCCCGGCCTCGATCAGCGTCGTCGATCGTCTCCGCGCGCGGCGGGAATCACCCACAGTCGGATCGTGCGCGGACCATGACCGCTTTCGACGACCCGTGTTTCTCGCGGCGACCAGTCGCCCATGTCGTGGATGTACGAAACGACGCGCGTGCCGGGCGCGAGGTCGCGCCACAACGTCGGGCGCAGCTTCAGGTTGAGGCTCGGCCAGAGGAATAGCGTTACGACGGTCGCGTCGCGCAGGTCGGTTTCGAACAGGTCCTGAGTGAGGAAGCGGATACGTTGCGCGACGCCCGCCTGTTCGGCGTTCGCGCGACTTTCGCGGATGCGCTCGGGATCGATGTCCACGCAGACGCCGCGCGCGCCGAACGTCTTGACCGCGGTGATGACGATGCGGCCGTCGCCGCATCCGAGATCGTAGACGACGTCGTTCGCGCCGACGCGAGCGAGTTCGAGCATTTCCGTGACGACGTGCTGCGGTGTTGGTTCGTAGCGAACGTCCGGCGCGCGCAGCCGGGATTGCTCGCACCCGGCCGCGATAGCGGCGACGACGATGGCGAATGCGACGCGTAGCGCAGCACGGCGGCGCCGCGCGACCCGGGAGGTGGCGAAGGCATCGATCACAGAAGCTCCGTGCGAACGACCGTCGTCGTCGGCCGCGAACGAACCGATGGCCATCGTACGCTCGTCCTCGATCAGAGTAACCTTGACCGCGCGTATGGGCTCGCGATCGCATCCGCTTCGGTGGTCTGGATTCGGCGTGCTCGCGCTCTCGGCAGCGCTCGGCGCGTGCAGCCAGACCGCGGCACCGGTGGCGTCGGCGCCCGAGGGGAATGCCGATCGAGGCCGTTCGCTGCTGCAGCAATACGGGTGCGCTTACTGCCACGTGATCCCGGGCGTTGCGACGGCGCGGGGCACGTTCGGGCCACCGCTCGAGAATGTCGGCAAGCGCGTCTACCTGGCCGGCACATTGCCGAATTCGCGTGCCAACATGGCGGCGTGGATACGAGCGCCGCAGGCGATCAAGCCAGGCACGGCGATGCTCGACCTTCACGTGACCGAAACGGACGCGCGTGACATGGTCGCTTACCTGTACCGGTTGCGTTGATGCGGCGACGAATGCGCATCGCGCTGTGGTTCGTCGTCATGGCCGCGACCGCCGTCGCCGCGGCCGCAACGTTCATCGGCTCCGGCGTGTACAACATCGCAGCCGTCGACCAGCACACTGCACCCGTGTTCTGGACGCTCTACGCGACGATGCGTCAATCGGTCCGCCATCATGCGGCGGCTATCACGCCACCTCCGCTCGACGACGTGAAGCTCGTCGAGCGCGGTCGCGCGCTCTACGACGACCACTGCCGCCAATGCCACGGCGCGCCGGGCGTCGCGCCAGAACCTTTCGCCCTCGGTTTGACGCCGACGCCGCTCAATCTCGCCAACATGGCGCGCGAGTGGCCGGTGCGCGACCTGTTCTGGGTCGTGAAGTACGGCATCAAGATGTCGGCGATGCCGGCATGGGAATTCCGGCTGTCCGAAGACGACTTGTGGGCCGTGATCGCGTATCTGCAGGTCTTGCCGGCCGAGCCGCCGTCCGCATACCGCGCGGCGATGGCATCACGACCGCACCGGGACCCAACGCGCGATGAGGTGGGCTCGCATCCGCGTTGGGTTACCGCGGCAAATCGGGAACGTGGACGAACCGCGCTTGGCCAAGATGGTTGCGCTACGTGTCACGACATCCCCGGCGTCGTGGGGGCCGCGGCACCCGTGGGTCCGCCGCTCGCCGCAGTCTCGCGCCGTGGTGCGATCGCCGGCCTGCTCGCCAATGACAGGGGCAGCATGGTGCGCTGGATTCGCGATCCGCAACGCGTTCATCCAGGTAGCGCGATGCCGAACCTCGGTGTTACCGAACGCGACGCAAACGACATGGCGGCGTACCTGTACTCGCTCGAATGACGCTACGAGACGGCCGGGGCGGTGCGACGGGTCCATCCGGCCCGAACGCGGCGTAAGAATTCGAATGGATACGCCGACCAATCGCGCGTAGGATCAAGCCGCGGGTCGTTTCCGCGAGCTCGTGCAGAGCGGGCGCTCGGGGGCGAGGAACCCCGACGCAGTACTGCGCCCTATTCCAACTCCCAGGAGACGTCAAATGAAAACCATTGCACGCATCGCGATGTGCGCCTCGATGGCGCTGGCCGTCGGCGGCGTTGCCGCCCAGGGCACGATGAAAAAGGACGATCCAATGTCCAAGGACGGCATGGCGAAGAGCATGACGATGCAGGAATGCAAGGATCACATGGCGATGGCGGCCAAGGCCGGCACGAAGAAGGACGACGCGATGATGAAGAAAGACGCCATGTGTGCCGACATGATAAAGAAGGACAGCGCGATGATGA
>DASSEA010000001.1:0-5937 GCA_035696805.1 Casimicrobiaceae bacterium | reverse complement strand
ATTTCGCGACGTCGCTCGCCCACGCGCGCCGAATGCTTGGCGACGGCGCGCGGATCGTCGATATCGGCGGCGAGTCGACGCGCCCGGGTGCGACGCCCGTCGACGAAACCGACGAGCTCGAACGCGTCGTACCGCTCGTGGAAGCGCTCGCGCGCGATGGCGCATGCGTGTCGGTCGACACGACGAAGCCCGCCGTCATGCGAGCTGCCGTCGACGCGGGCGCATCGATGATCAACGACGTGCGTGCATTGCAGGCGCCCGGTGCACTCGACCTGGCCGCCACACGCGACGTCGCCGTGTGCCTGATGCACATGCAGGGCGATCCCGGGACGATGCAGCATGCGCCGGCGTACGCGAGCGTCGTCGGCGAGATTCGCGCATTTCTCGCACGCAGGGCGGCGGCGTGCATCGACGCCGGAATTGCCGCGAGCCGCATCGTCGTCGACCCCGGCTTTGGCTTCGGCAAGACGGTCGCGCATAATCTCGCCCTGTTGCGCGATCTCGGTGCGATCACGACGTTGGGATATCCGGTGCTGGCAGGCCTTTCGCGCAAGTCGACGCTGGGCACGATCACCGGGCGCGACGTGGGCGAGCGGATGGCAGCGAGCGTTGCCGCCGCGCTCGCAGCGGCGCTGCGCGGTGCGCGCATCCTGCGCGTGCACGACGTGCGCGAGACCATCGACGCGCTCGCCGTCTTTCACGCGATCGAGCCGTGGTCCGCCGCGCGGCCCCCCTCGGCTGCCGAACAATGACCGATTCCGCTTCCACGCAGCGACGCTATTTCGGAACCGACGGCATGCGCGGTCGCGTCGGCGACCCGCCGATCACGCCCGACCTGATCCTGAAGCTGGGCTGGGCCGCGGGTCGAACGCTCGCCAAGGCCGACGGCGTGCGCGGTGAACGCCCCGCCGTTCTTATCGGCAAGGACACGCGCATCTCCGGCTATCTGCTCGAGGCGGCGCTGGAGGCAGGCCTGTCGGCCGCCGGCGTCGACGTGTACCTGTGCGGGCCGCTGCCGACGCCGGCGATCGCGTACCTGACGCGCGCATTGCGCCTCGCGGCGGGCATCGTGATCAGCGCATCGCACAATCCGTTCGCGGACAACGGCATCAAGTTCTTCTCCGCCGGCGGGGCGAAGCTGCCGGACGACGTCGAGCTCGACATCGAACGCCAGATGGATGCGCCGCTCGTGTGCGCGCCTGCGGCCGAGCTCGGCAAGGCGTTTCGCGTCGGTGACGCGCCGGGGCGTTACATCGAGTTTTGCAAGAGCACGTTTCCGAACGAGCTCGATCTGCGCGGCTGTAGGATCGTCGTCGACTGCGCGCACGGCGCCGCCTATCACGTGGCGCCGCCGGTGTTTCACGAGCTCGGCGCCGAAGTGATCGCGGTCGGGGACGCGCCGAACGGCACCAACATCAACGCCGACGTCGGTGCGACGCATCCCGAACACTTGGCGGCGCAGGTGCGTGCACACGGTGCCGACTACGGCATCGCACTGGACGGCGACGGCGATCGCCTGGTGATGGCGGACCGCGACGGCCGCCTGTACGACGGCGATCAGTTGCTGTTCATCATCGCGCGCGATTACCAGCGGCGCGGCGTGCTTGGCGGCGGCGTCGTCGGCACGCTGATGAGCAATCTCGGTTTCGAGCAGGCGTTGACGCGCATGGGCATCCGGCTGCTGCGCGCCAAGGTCGGCGATCGCTACGTGCTCGAGCAACTGCTCGGGCGCGGCTGGCAACTCGGTGGCGAGAACTCCGGGCATCTGATCTGCCTCGACAAGCACACGACCGGCGATGCGATCATCGCGGCGCTCGCCGTGCTGCGCGCGCTGATCGAACAACGCACCACGCTGGCCGAAGCGTCCGCGCCGGTGACGCTGTTTCCACAGCGACTCATCAACGTGCCCGTGCAGCGCGGATTCGACTGGCGCGCGAGCGAAACGGTGGCATCCGCGGAGCGCGTTGCCGTGTCATCGCTCGGACCCGCCGGTCGCGTACTGTTGCGGCCATCGGGCACGGAACCGGTGTTGCGCGTCATGGTCGAGGCGCGCGAACGCGCGCTGGCCGATGCACACGCCGAAACGATCGCGCACGCGATCGCCGTCGCGGCAGGCCAGGCACTGTAAGACGCTTTCGGTGCCCATCCCCGTAATCGACGTCGCTTGCCGCCCACCACGCTGATGCGGGTCGTCATCACGGGTGGCGCGGGATTTCTCGGTAGCCGGCTCGCGGCGGCGATTCTCGCGCGCAACACGCTGACGGATGCGCGCGGCGTCGAGCGAGGGGTGCGCGAGGTCGTGCTGGTCGACGTCGCGGAGCCCCGTCCGCACGACGACCCGCGTGTGCGCGCGATGCACGGGAGCCTGGAAGAGCGTGCGTTCGTCGACGCCGCGGTCACGCCCGACACCGATTCGGTGTTCCATCTCGCGGCCGTCGTCAGCGGCCAGGCGGAGGCGGACTTCGACATCGGCATGCGCGTGAACGTCGATGCGACGCGACATCTGCTCGAGCGCTGCCGCGCGTGCACGACGCCGCCGAAATTCGTCCATGCGAGCTCGATCGCCGTCTTCGGCGGCGCGCTGCCCGATCCGTTACCCGATGATGCACCGGTGACGCCGCAATCGTCGTACGGCACGCAGAAGGCGATCGGCGAACTGCTGGTGAACGACATGAGCCGCAGGGGTTTCATCGACGGTCGCGCACTGCGCCTGCCGACGATCGTCGTGCGACCCGGCAAGCCGAATCGCGCCGCGTCGTCGTTCGCGAGCGGCATCATTCGGGAACCGCTGGCAGGCATCGAGGCGATCTGCCCGGTGGCGCCCGAAACCGAGCTCTGGCTGCAGTCGCCGCGCGCGGTCGTCGAGAATCTTCTCGTCGGTCATGACGTCGACGCATCGCGATTGCCGGCATTTCGCGCGCTCAACGTGCCGGGCATCGCAATCGCCGTCAGCGACATGGTCGCTGCGCTTCGCGACGTCGCCGGCGCCGCGGTCGCGGAACGCGTGCAATGGCGCTACGACCCCGCGATCGACCGCATCGTGTCGACGTGGCCGGCGCGTTTCGATGCGCGCATCGGTCCTGCGCTCGGCATGCGCGCAGACGCCGATTTCGCGACCATCGTGCGCGACTACATCGCGGAACTCGGTCCGCAATCGGCACCGTAGCGCGCGGCCCGCAGCGGCCGGTTGCGCACGCGTGGCCGCTATAATTCGCGCATGGTCGCCGTCACGCACGCTGCGCCGCAGGCCGCCGCGCCGCACGCCGTGCGCGCGTGGCTCGATTCGCTCGGATCGATCTATACCGAGGCGGATCGCGCGCGTTTCGCGAACGCTTACGACGTTGCGCGCGTCGCCGCGGGCGATGCGCGCAACGTCGATGGTGAGCCGCTGCTCGCGCGGGCACTCGGCGCCGCCGGCATCCTCGCCGCCCAGCGGCTCGACCCCGATTCGCTGACCGCTGCATTGCTCGTCGGCTTGCCGTCGCTGCCGGACTACGACGAGCACGCCGTCGCTGCACGCTTTGGCCACGACGTGGCGGCGCTCGTCAGCGGCGTCGCGCGGATGGACTCCGTGCAGGCCGTGGCCATCGGCGCGGACTCCCAGCAGCGCGCCGTGCAGGCCGAAAACCTGCGCAAGATGCTGCTCGCGATGGTCGAGGACATTCGCGTCGTCCTGATCAAGCTCGCAGAACGCACGCAGGCGCTGCGGTTCCTGATGAACGGCGACGAGGAACGGCGGCGCGCGGCGTCGCGCGAAGTGATGGACATCTACGCGCCGCTCGCGAATCGCCTCGGGCTGTGGCAGCTCAAGTGGGAACTCGAGGACCTGTCGCTGCGCGCGCTGGAGCCCGCCGAGTACAAGCGCATCGCACGGCTCATCGACGAACGGCGGCAGGATCGCGAGCGCTACATCGGACAGGTAATCGCGCTCTTGCGCAAGGAGCTCGCGGACGTCGGGCTCGCCGCGGACGTCAGCGGACGGCCGAAGCACATCTACAGCATCTTCAGCAAGATGCGCCGCAAGCAGATCGGCATCGATGCCCTCTACGACATCCGAGCGGTGCGCATCCTCGTCGACTCCGTCCGCGACTGCTACACGGCGCTCGGCGTCGTTCATCACCTGTGGACGCCGCTGCCCGGCGAGTTCGACGATTACATCGCGAAGCCGAAGGCCAACAACTATCGCTCGCTGCACACCGCGGTGATCGGCCCCGAAGGCAAGCCGCTCGAAGTGCAGATCCGCACGCACGACATGCATCGGCACTCCGAGTACGGCGTTGCGGCGCACTGGCGCTACAAGGAAGGCAGCGGAACGGCCGACCGGCGCGATGCGGGCTTCGACGACAGGATCGCATGGCTGCGGCAGATCCTCGACTGGAAGGATGCCGTCGCGGAGACTGGCGAATGGCTGTCGGCGTTTCGCAGCAGCCTGTTCACCGAATCGATCTACGTGCTGACGCCGCAGGGCAAGGTCGTCGATCTGCCGCGCGGTGCGACGCCGATCGACTTCGCGTATGCCGTGCACACGAGCCTCGGGCATCGCTGCCGCGGTGCGCGCGTCGACGGCCAGATGGTGCCGCTCGACCATGCGCTGCGCAACGGCCAGCAGGTGGAGATCATCGCGGCCAAGCAGGGCGGTCCGTCACGCGACTGGCTGAATCCGGACCTCGGCTACGTGCAGAGCCACCGCGCCCGCGCCAAGGTGCGGCAATGGTTCAAGGCGCAGCAGCACGAACAGACGGTGGCGCAGGGACGACTGATGGTCGAGCGCGAACTGGCGCGCCTCGGGCAGACGGCGCTCAAGCTCGAAGCGGTCGCGGCGAAGGCGGGCTTCGCGAAAGCCGACGAACTGTTCGCCGCGTTTGCGCGCGACGAAATTCACAGCAAGCACGTGCAGTCGGCGATACAGGCGGTTGCGCAGCCGCCGACGACGACCGACGTACGGCCGCCGGAGCCGGAAGTCGTCACGCGGCGCAGCCGGGCAAGCGACAGCGGACACGGCATTCTCGTCGTCGGCGTCGATCGATTGCTCACGGGACTTGCGCGCTGCTGCAAGCCGGCGCCGCCCGATCCGATCGTCGGATTCGTCACGCGCGGCAAGGGAATCACGATTCACCGCGCGGCCTGCGCAAACGTTGGGCGCATCCGCGACCGCGAGCCCGAGCGGCTGATCGAAGCCGGCTGGGGTGCGCCGCGCGAGCAATTGTTCCCGGTGGACATCGTCGTCGAGGCGAGCGATCGACAAGGGTTGCTGCGCGACATCTCGGAGCTGCTGACGCGCGAAAAGATCAACGTGACCGCGGTCAACACGCAGACGCGCCAGCATCAGGCACGGATGGCATTCACCCTCGAAGTCGAGAGCATCGGCCAGCTGAAGCGCGCGCTGCAACTCGCGCGCGACATCCCGGGCGTGTTCGTCGCCGAGCGGCGTTAACGACGCACCCGTCCTCGCGCGCACCAAGCGCGCGCGGTCAGGCGGATCGTCCCGTCCGGCTCGGTCGGGAGGTTGGAGCGAATGCGCTCGCGGAGCGCGTCGCGCCGCGCATCGTCGAGCGACATCGCGTAGCCGGGGGCCGGCCCCTGGCCCCCCAGGAACGGCGACCAGTAGTCATCGAAGTCGCGGAACACCGTTGGAACGTCGATCGACGCCACGTCCACGTCGTCGAGCGACGCGTCGGTGAAGAGTCGTCGCAACGGTTCCGGCCGGCAGAGCGGAAAGCGCACGCCTTCGTCCAGCTGCCGCGCCGCCGGATCGAGCGCGCCGGCAGCATCCCAGAATCGCCGCATCAACTGCATGCCGTCCGCGTAATCCCAGACGTAGATTGCCACGATGCCACCCGCGCGCACGGCGCGCTGCATCTCGCGAAGCCCGACGTCGGGGCGCGCGAGGAAGTTCAGCACCAGTGCCGAGACGGCGGCGTCGACGGTCGAGTCTTC